>NZ_JBOFLP010000373.1:0-22831 GCF_051657925.1 Chroococcidiopsis sp. | reverse complement strand
AAACCCGAATTTCGTCCGGTCACAATTGGCTCTAGCATTCAAGACCAAACGCAAATCTTACAAGGTTTAAAACAAGGCGATCGCGTTTTTCTCGACCTACCAAAAGACCAACAACCACAGCAAGAAAGTGACTAGTCATTTGTCATTTGTCATTAAGTAGTTGACGGTAAACGCTACGCTACACTCCGTGAAGATGGTTGATGGTTGATGGTTGTTTTTTGCTCCCTCAGCCCCCTTATCTGGGCGACTCTCTCTTTACCCTGCTCCCTGCTCCCTACTCCCTATTAACTGATAACTGACAATGGATGTTTTAGAAAGTGGCAAGATGGCAACGAAAACGCTGCTATCTAATAAGTTGCGTAGTGCCTTAACGATGTTAGGAATCGTCATCGGTAATGCTTCGGTGATTGCGATGGTGGGGATCGGACAGGGGGCGCAAAGATTTGTCGCCGAACAATTTGAATCTTTAGGAACTAATGTTTTATTTGTCATTCCAGGTAATCGGGATGCCCAAAGAACAACAGTAGATTTACCAAAAACTTTGGTTTTAGAAGATGCAAAGGCGATCGCTACCCAAGTACCGACAGTGGCTAAAGTCGCGCCTCAGCTTCAGTCAAGAGAATTAGTCACGTATCGCAACAAAAATACCTATAGTTCAATTGTCGGTACGACTCCAGAATATACTGCCGTTCGTAACTTCAATCCAGAAAAAGGACGATTTTTTACTCAGCTTGATGTGAAGCGAAATAATCAAGTTGTTGCCTTGGGTTCGGATTTAGCTAAACGATTATTTATCAACCAAGATCCAATTGGTAAATACGTCCGCATTAAAGACGTGCGCTTTTTAGTGATTGGCGTGATGGAATCAAAGGGTTCTGTCTTGGGAACCAATTATGACGATAGCGCGTTGCTGCCAATTACAACTATGGCAAGCCGGATCGTCGGCGAAAATTCTCCCTATGGAGTGAGTCTAACTTTTATTTCGATTTCAGCTAAAAGCGATGCCAGTGTAGAAGCAGCTCAATTTCAAATTCAAAACCTGCTGCGATTGCGGCACAAAATTACTCGAGAAGACGATTTTAGCGTTCAAAGTCAAAAAGACGTGCTAGAAATTGCGGGAACTGTCACGAGTGCTTTAACGGTCATGCTAGCAGCGATCGCGGGTATTTCTTTACTCGTGGGTGGCATCGGGGTCATGAATATCATGCTCGTTTCTGTTACCGAACGCACGCAAGAAATTGGCTTGCGTAAAGCTTTGGGCGCTACCCAGCACGATGTTTTGATTCAGTTTCTGATTGAAGCTGTCATGCTATCGGCAGCTGGTGGCATCGTGGGAACTGCCTTGGGTGTAGGTGGCATCCTACTAATTGGTGCGTTTACTCCCTTTCAAGCGAGTATTTCACCTGTAGCAATTGCTCTGGCTGTCAGTATCTCTGGTGGTATTGGCGTTGTCTTTGGTGTCGTTCCTGCCCGTCGTGCTGCCCAACTCGATCCGATTGTTGCTTTGAGAAGTGCCTGAAGGGAACAAGGTTTAGAATTCAACATTCAAAATTCAAAATTGGGAAAAGGGGGAAAAGGGAGTAGTTTTCGTTGGGAACACTTTTTCTGCTCGATCCGTCGTTTGTGTCGGATAGGTTAGCGATTTAGATTGCGCAAGACACAGCAAATCGGTCGAGCAGTCATTATGCATTACCAATGACCGATGACCAATGACAATCCCAACGCAATATTTCCCGACTCAAATCGGGTTGTCATATTAATAATTGTGAGACTGGCTGTAGTTTTGTTGAAACTCGATCGCAAAAAATAATAAAAAATTTGAGCGTTTATTAAAATTTTTAAAATAAACGACAGCTTCATGCTGACCCTGACAAATCCCTGAAATTATGGCTGTAGTCAATAGTAGAGATGACTATAGCGAGGTGGAAGGGGCTGTCAACAGCAAATAACTTCAGAACAAAATATCTTCAAATAGGCGATCGCGGCTCAAACTCTAGCAAAATTTAGTGAATTATTCGGCACACTCAACCTGGATAGAACTAGAACCTTGAGGTAAGGTAGAAGCGTGTCTGTCACTGAGGGCTGCGATCGCCCAACTGCTAAAGTTTGGAAGTACGTACCTGCCCTTGGCAAAAGTTGTCGTGCCAATTCCGCAAATCTGACACGCTTGCCAGTAGCCTTTTACTTTGTCATGCGGTTACGTGCTGCAAGCGGACAATAGAAAACTGAATACCTACTGAATATAAAAACTAAATTCATAGACCATAAACCATAAACTATTTATCTATGATTAACCCTGAAGCGCCAAATAAAGCCGTATCCTTGCCATTTGGAAAAGCTAAGCGCCGTAAGTCGTGGTTGGCAGGATTCATGACATTGGGATTGCTGGGCAGTGCTGCCGTTACTTTTGCGATCGCCCGTACCCAAACCCCTGAAATCGACCTTGCCAGTCTCCAAACAGTAATGGTCGAATCTCAAGACTTAAAAGTTCAAATCAAAGCCAATGGCATAGTTCAGGCAGTCAGAAAAATTAATCTCAGTCCTAAAGATGCAGGGCGAATCGAGGAATTGTATGTCGATGAAGGCTCTCAGGTAAAAAAGGGTACGCTCATCGCCCGTATGGACAACGAGGAATTTCAGGCACAGGTAAAGCAATATCAAGCAGGCTTGGCAAAAGCTAAGGCAGAACTAGCGAAAAAGCAGACTGGCAATCGTCCTGAAGAAATCGAGCAGGCTAAAGCTGAATTAGCAGAAAATGAAGCCCAAGTTCGAGAAGCTAAATCGCAGTTAACGCTGCATCGGGAACGAGTGCAGCGTAAACTCAGACCAGCGAAAGAAGGGGCGATTTCTCGCGACGACTTAGACCAAGCTTTGACAGAAGAACGTACAGCCAGAGAAAACCTCGACCGGGCGATCGCGAGTTTAGCAGTTGCCAAACACGAGCTGACACTGCGAATGAAGGGGTATCGTAGCGAAGAAATTACCCAAGCTGAAGCCGAAGTCGCTCAAGCCGAAGCCCAACTAAAGTACTACCAAACTCAACTGTCAAACACTTTAGTGCGCGCTCCTTTTGCAGGTACGATCACGCGGCGCTACGCTCAACAAGGCGACTTCGTGACCCCCACAACATCCGCTTCTTCTTCGGATGGCGCTACTTCCGCATCGATCGCCGAACTTTCTAGCGGTTTAGAAGTAGAAGCCAAAATCCCAGAATCCAGTATTGCCCGGATTACCCCCAATCAGCCAGTAGAAATCCGTTCCGATGCCTACAATAAAACCTTTAAAGGTCGCGTCCGCACGATCGCACCCAGAGCAATCAGGGAAGATAATGTCACCTCCTTTCGCGTCAAAGTGAGCCTGCAAACAGGGCAAAACCAGCTCAAATCAGGCATGAATATCAAACTCACCTTCCTAAGCAACAAAATTAAAGATGCAGTTGTTGTCCCCCTGACAGCAGTTGTAACCAAGAAAAACGGTCAAACAGGGGTATTTATGCCAGATCGAGAAGGACAGATCGAATTTCGCGAAGTTGCTCTAGGCGCGAGTAGCAGCACTCACGCTCAAGTTCTCGAAGGCGTGAATCGAGGCGATCGCGTCCTAATTACCCCTCCCCCCGGTCAAGCCATTCCTGGCGTAGATGAAGAGTCTAGGAGCTAGGAGTAAATAGGGTGTGGCATTGCCCACCCTACGACTTACGACTTACGACTTACGACTTACAACTTCTCATGAATCCCATTGAATGTATCAAAATGGCAGTTGCTACTCTGACGGCTGATAAGCTGCGGAGTAGCTTAACTATGTTAGGAATTGTCATCGGTAATGCTTCTGTGATTGCAATGGTAGGCATAGGACAGGGAGCGCAGAACTACACTCTTAACAAACTCGATTCTTTCGGACCAAATCGACTGTTGGTGTTTTCTAGTCGTGACGATTCAGAAGGATTTATTTCCGAACAGCGAGGGCTAGTACTATCGGATGCAGAAGCAGTGAAAAAACAAGCATCAGCGGTTAAGTCAGCGGCTCCAGTCATTGAAAATAACTTATTAATTTCTTACCGCAACAATCAAACTTATACTCAAGTCAAAGGAACAACACCAGCACTGCGGGAGATTAGAAATCTCATTGTCGATCGCGGTCGGTTCTTTGATACTTCTTTAATGCGTCAAAGTTCTCCCGTGGTCGTTCTGGGTGCAGAATTAGCAGAAAAACTATTCGACCGAGAAAACCCAATTGGCAAAGATATCCAGATTAAGAATACTAGCTTTCAGGTGATTGCAGTCATGACAGCTAAGGGTTCTTTTGCCGGAGAAAATGAAGATAATGTTGCCTACATTCCCATTACGACAATGGCAACTCAAATTGATGGCAGAAGATCGGCGTTTGGAACACCAATCAGCCACATTCAAGTCGCGGCAAAAGATAAACACAACGTGCGAGTTGCAGCTTTTCAAATTACTAACTTACTAACACGATTGCACGGTAGAAAAGACTTTGTAGTAGTCGCCAACAAATCTTTTCAAGAATTAGTATCGCAGGTGACAGGAGTGCTATCGCTGATGCTGGGAGCGATCGCAGGTGTATCGCTATTTGTTGGCGGCGTAGGCATCATGAATATTATGCTGGTGTCAGTTACCGAACGCACGCCAGAAATTGGCTTGCGCAAAGCTATTGGAGCAACTCCCCAAGCAATTTTGGCACAATTTTTAGTCGAATCAATTATTCTCTCTGTATCGGGTGGTTTAATTGGTACGGCGATCGGCATCAGCGGTGTGGCGATCGTTGGCGTATTAACACCACTCCAACCCAGCGTTCCCATTGCCGCGATCGCACTAGCTGTAGGAATTTCTGGTGGTGTTGGACTCGTATTTGGCGTAGTTCCCGCCCGTCGCGCTGCTCAACTCGACCCGATTATCGCCCTGAAAAATAGTTAAGATTTGGGACAAGGAGGACAAGGGAGACAAGGGAGTAGTCCTAGCCACTAGCCACTAGCCACTATTAACTGACAAATGACTAATCTAAAAAGTATTACTAAACCAGTTATCGTCCGCTTGGAAAATATCTCTAAGATTTATGGTTTTGGAGAAACAGAGGTGCGGGCGCTAGTAGATGTCAATTTAATTGTGGAACAAGGTGAATATTGTTCGATTATGGGCGCGTCTGGTTCTGGTAAGTCTACAGCTATGAATATGATTGGCTGTCTCGATCGCCCGACTAGCGGACACTACTATTTAGATAATTTGGATGTTGCTCAGTTAGATGATGCTGACTTAGCACATATTCGCAATCTCAAAATTGGCTTTGTCTTCCAACAGTTTCACCTGTTACCCCAACTCAGCGCTTTAGAAAATGTGATGCTACCGATGGTTTACGCTGGGATCAAACCAGCCGAACGTCGCGATCGCGCTACAGCAGCACTCAAGCGCGTTGGTTTAGAAAATCGCCTGCACAATAAGCCCAATCAACTTTCTGGCGGACAACAACAAAGGGTAGCAATTGCCAGAGCGATCGTGAATCAACCAGTTTTGCTCCTAGCAGACGAACCGACTGGCGCTCTCGATTCTCGTACTACTCAAGAAGTCTTGCAGATATTTAGCGAACTTAATGCTAGTGGGATCACAATTATTATGGTGACGCACGAACCAGAGGTAGCAAAGCAAACTCACCGAATTGTTTGGTTTCGCGACGGTCAAGTCATCCACTCACACCTAACTCCCGATGATATCGGTCAAGTAGCAGCTTCTTAGTGGGAAGTTTTGAGAATTTATTGAACTCTGTTGCATGAAAAAACCCGCAGTAGCGGGTGGCGATCGCAATTGCACAAAGGCAAATTGTCAATTGTCCTTGCTAGGTCAGATTTGATACTAGTCTTAAGCAAACGACAAATGACAACTTAAAGACTAGAAGTTTTGCCCGTTTGAGCTTGTGTTTCTATAGGCTTAACATCGGTATACCCCATATTACTTGAAATTGTGCGGAAAATAGAAATCTGATCTTCAAAGTCGAGTCCTTCAATTTGGGAAAGCAAATTATTAATTGGCTCAGATGCTTGATAATTTGAAGGCATTCCGACAACAGTATCACCCATACCTTGCGCCCAGGCATACCAAACCATCAATTGATTATTTTCTTTCAACGCACCATAGGCGCGAGAATATTCTGTATCTTCTCTATTAACAATCTGCCGCATAATTGCCAGTTGCTCGTCGTCTGACAATTCGTAGTAGTCTCCTAGCAATCTTGGTGCTAGTTCAGGCTCGGCAGCAGTTGGTGCAGCTGGAGTGATTGAATCTCCCATCTTTTTGTAAACCAAATAAAACCAAGCCAACTTAGCGTCAGTGTCTAAGGCATTAAAAGCTTTTATGAGGTTTTGAGTCTCGGCAGAAAGTGCTTGAGACCGATCTGGATTGAAGCTTGATGTCATTGCTGATATCCCAGTTAATTTAAACTCTCAAGCTTAGGGTTATCAGAGTTAGGGGACGCAATTCGCCCTCCGAGAGAGATAGTTTTAGTTAGTGGAAACTTATATCTTTAGTAGCAGAGACAGCAACGACAGTAGTAAGAGAAGGGTGAGAGAAAAATCTATCTTAGTGGGGTTATGAGAGTAGGCGATCGCATTGATAGGATTGCCTTACAACATAAAATAATTTCAATAGGAGTGACCCATGCCAGAAGAAATTAAATCGAACCCTAATGAAACTCCTACACAAGATGCTCAGCTAGCAGCTGAGAATATAGCTACTGGAGTCGAAAAAGCGCCTACAGTAGATTTTGATGCAGATTATGCCGCTGCCCAGCAATACAGCGTCAGCGAAATCGATCGTCAGAGTGAAGGTGCGATGGCAGCTGAAAAGGCGACTCAACCTGAATTTCAAGTGTCCGAGTCAGACGAACAGCAAACAGTAGCCAAGCCAACGGGAGATCCAGCTGACTACATGGATATGGCAAAGGATGTAAATTCTCCTTCAAAGGAAATCAACCAAGGATCAAAGTCAACTGGAAATCCATCTGACTACATGGATATGGCAAAGGATGTGAATTCGTAGGTTGAAATAGAGAGGTGAAATAGAGACGTTCCCGCGAGCGTCTCTACGTGTTGGTCTGGGATAATATACCTCTTTGTTGCAAAACTGGACGGGCTGCTTGTCTGAGTTTAGGTAACTGTCTGGCAAATAATAGCGAGCCGATAATACAAAAACTTCCACCAATAAGTAAAGTATTGGTAGCACCAATGCGATCGGCTGAAAATCCAGCAAATAAGTTACCAAATGGAACCATTCCCAAAAAGGACATGGTGAATAAACTCATGACTCGTCCGCGTTTATCATCTTCAACAATAGTTTGAATGACAGTGTTGCTGGAGGAAATAGTCAGAATAGAACCTAGTCCAATTAACGCTGACATAAGAGTGGATAACCATAGCATTCTTGATAGGGAAAAAAAGATAATTCCCGTGCCGCAAACTGCCGGAGCTAAAGCAATGACTTTACCCAAACCGACAACTGTTTTGCGCGTGCTTAAATAAATTCCTCCGCCAATTGCTCCCACTCCCGAGGCTGCCATTAATAAGCCTAAAGTGCGCGCATCTCCAGCTAGGATTTTGGTAGCAAATATGGGAACTAAGGTAATATAAGGCATTGCCATTAAACTAAATAAAGCCAGTAATAGCAAGGTCGAGCGGATCGGAGAAAAGTTGTAGGCGTAAACAAACCCTTCTTTCAATCTTTGCAATGGGTTGGCGGTTGTAACGACTATTTTCTTTGGTTTTAAGCGCATTGCCATTAAAGCCGCAATGACAGCAATATAGCTTACACCATCAATTAAAAAACAGTAGGCAGCGCCAATTCTAGCAATCAAAATTCCTGCGATCGCAGGTCCAACTAACCGTCCGCCATTAACTAGAGAAGAATTCAACGCGATCGCACTAGCTAAATCGTCTCTCTTCTCAATCATTTCTGGCACAAATGCTTGTCTAGCCGGAGCATCTATAGCATTAATTACGCCTTGAAATAAACTCAAAATAATAAAATGCCAAATATGGATTGTGCCTGATAGCGCTAACACTGCTAGCGCTAGAGACTGTATCATGGCTAATATTTGAGCAATAACTAAAATTTTATGTGTATTGAATCGGTCTACTAAAACTCCACCCCAAACAGCTAAAAAGAAGCTTGGAATTTGACTAGAAAATCCCACAATGCCCAACATTAACGCTGAATTTGTGAGTTGGTAAACCAACCAAATTGTTGCCGTTTGCGTCATCCACGTACCAATTAATGAAACCCCTTGCCCAAAGAAAAACAGACGGTAGTTTCTCGCTCTCAAAGCAGGTACGATCGCAATATTTGCAAGTCTATTCATTTTTTATCTACATTCAGGAAAGCACTTATTTATTAAATAAATACTTTGTTGCTTCGGAACACCATCCAGAGAACTATTGTTGAAACATATTATTAGAGTATATTGTCACTAACAATTTCTCTGCTTCCGGCGATCGCTGTGTATGAGTAACAGTGGAGTTGTTAGTTTTTAGGAAAGATTGGCGATCGCTTGGTCAATTAACCTGGAAAATAGTTGGCGTTCTTCCAGAGAAAAGCCTTGCATGGCTTGTTCCCTCAGATCTAAAGCGATTGGGGGTAATATATTTTCTAGTTCTCGACCAGCACCCGTCAGCCAGATCCGCCAAATGCGGCGATCGCGAGGGTCGCGTTCTCTGCGGATCAGTCCTCGTTCTTCCATGCGATCGAGCACTCCCGTTAAAGTTCCTCCTACCTGCTGCAATTTCTCCCCAATGCTACAAGTGGCTAAGCCATCTTCCTCCCACAAACAGCACAACACGACCCAGTGAAAGGGTGTCAGACCGAATGGTTCGAGGCGTTCTTGAAATCTGCGGCTCCCCAACTGACCTAACAGCTTAATGCGGTAGCCAACGCTATACGGCGCTAAAATTTCTCGCAATGGCTCGGCAATTTTTCGTTCGGTAGAAGTAGAAGGCATTTCGGGGATATTTCGCATACGTAATATTATTTTAGCTAAATTCTTTTGAGTTTGACAATCTGTCATAACTGTCTCTAAAAATGTAATCACAAAACAAGTGGGTAATTTCGTATAGCAGAGTATGGATTGTTGCATTCATTTGTAGATCGTGCCTCTTGCTCGCATAAATATAACTTTCGGAGTAGTTTTGTGACTAGCCGTAATTGCGATCGCTAGTAGTGTTGGTTTGACAGAGAATAATCCCAGATATACGAAAGACTTGGATCGAGTTAAGGGTTCGGTGTAAGTTTACCTAGTGCAAAAAACACGTTATCGTGCGAAATGGAAAAAATCAAAATAGCGCGATCGCAGTTATTCGACCGGAAGTTATTGCTGAAAAGGCGACTCTAGGGTAAAATTGCCCGAATTCAAACTTTTGATTATGATGCTCAGAAGTCAGAGTGACTGATTCAACGATCGAGATTGAACGATCGCGAGATCGATCCCGTTAACTTATACAGGTGCAGCCTTGCCAGAGCCTTTGCCAGAGTCTTTAAAAACCAGCTCCGAACAGAGCGATCGCGACCGACACTTTCGCACCGATCATCTCAATGCCGATCTCAAAAAGCGTTCTGTACGCGGCGGAGCGGTGACGCTGGTAGCTCAAGCTTGTAAGTTTACCTTGCAGATCGGTTCCACTGTCATTTTAGCCCGCCTGCTAGCGCCGCAGGATTACGGTTTAGTCGGAATGGTAACTGCCGTGACGGGTTTTGTCGCCTTGTTTAAAGATATGGGGTTGTCGATGGCAACAATCCAAAAGGCAGAAATTAACCACCAGCAGATTAGCAACCTTTTTTGGGTAAACATTGCTGTTAGCCTGTTACTAACTCTAGTTACCTGCGCGATCGCCCCTGTTGTCGCCGTATTTTACAACGAACCCCGTTTAACCTTAATTACTGTCGTTTCAGCAATTGGTTTTCTGTTCGGAGGCTTAACAGTCCAGCATCAAGCGTTGCTCAACCGCCAGATGCGGTTTACTGCTTTAGCAGCGATTGATATTGTTGCTATGGGTTTTGGAGTCGTCAGCGCTCTAGTTTTAGCCCGGTATGGAGCTGGATACTGGGCATTGGTAGTTATGCAAATCGCGATCGCGATCGGTCAAATGGGAGGTGCATGGTTGCTGTGTAGCTGGCGACCTAGTTTGCCACAACGACACGCTAATATTCGCGAATTATTGACTTTTGGCAGCCATCTCACGGGCTTCAACGTAATTAATTACTTTGCCCGCAACTTAGATAACATTTTAATCGGTCGGTCTTGGGGTGCGGGACAGTTAGGGCTGTACTCCAAAGCTTATGGCTTGTTACTCTTACCATTGCAACAAATTAACGCGCCGATTACTGCGGTCGCGATTCCTAGCTTAAGTCGATTACAGGCAGACCCGCAGCAATTTCGCAACTACTACCTTAAAGCAGTCTCGCTGGTTATGTTTCTCACGCTACCTTTAGTTATTCTGTCGATCGCGATCTCTGAAGAAGTGGTGACGCTCATTCTCGGTTCTCAATGGCGAGAAGCTAGTTTTCTATTTCGGTTTCTCGGTGTCGCCGCCATATTTCAACCACTTTGCAATACGGCTGGATGGTTGTACATTGCCACAGGCAAAACAGACCGCATGTTGAAATGGGGCGTATTTGCTTCTAGTTTGACAGTTGTATCGTTCTTTATCGGTCTGCCTTATGGAGCGCGGGGAGTTGCTTTATGCTATGCCGTAGCAATGCTTTTACAAGTCTATCCCTGTATGTATTATGCAACTCGCGGTCTAGAAATTACGACGAGAGAATTATTCTCGGCGATCGCCCAATCGCTTGTTGCTGCTCTCATCGCGGGGATTGCCACAATAGGAGTTAAATTTGCACTTGATTCGATTTTACCAGTGTGGGGAATCGCGATCGCTTGCACGTTAGTGATGGCAGGATTGTACGTTGCGATCGTGTTTTATTTGTTTGGCAAGAAGTCTTTTTATCTGTCCTTCCTGAAAGAATTTAAACGACGATGAAAGTAGCGTCACCTTCTCGGTATACTTATCAAGTCCAAGAACGGGGCGATCGCGTGCGTCCCAACCGCTTTCACTCCCGCTATGCAATTCTCAAATTGCTGCTAGAAAAGTTACAGCATCTAGTTGAATCCGAGTTACTTGTCCCAGGAGAAAAGTTACTGGATTACGGTTGTGGTAACAAGCCTTACGAATTTTTATTCAAACAAAAATTCAATCGCTACATTGGAGCTGACTTTCCAGGTAACGATCGCGCAGAAATTGCTGTTGGTCCCCAAGGACAACTACCAATTGCCGATGCAAGTATCGATTGCGTCCTCTCTTCTCAGGTTTTGGAACATGTAGAACAACCTCAAGTCTATTTGAAGGAAGCTTATAGAGTTCTCAAGCCAGGTAGCGCTTTGGTGCTTTCGACTCACGGAATTTGGCGATATCACCCCGATCCTTGCGATTACTGGCGCTGGACGGCTGCTGGTTTGCAACGGGAAATCGTTCAAGCTGGGTTTGAGATCGTATCGGTGCAAAGTGTGTTTGGGATGGCATCGGCTGGATTGCAACTTTGGCAAGATGCTACGGAAGAAAAAATACCAGGTCGTTTGCGCAAATTCTACATCTGGTTGCTTCAACGGGCGATCGGTTGGATGGAATCGCGCCATCCCGAACAGTTATCTAACGATGCGGCAGTGTATATTATCCTTGCCAAAAAATCTAGAGGAGAGGAGACTGTTTTATCCCACTTGTAGCTTTTCTAGTGCAGAATTTTACTGTATTATTTTCAGCAAAAAAAAAGGAGAAATTCAATTCTATGGTGATTAGTTCAGTTGAAACTTTCTACAACAACTTTTCTCCAACTTTTATTCGAGATTACGTTTACGGTAACGAACGTATCGAATGCCAGCTAGAGTTTTTTACTAAGGCAATTCATCCCGATACGGCAAGAATATTAGTTATTGGTTGTGGTTCGGGACAGGGAACTCATTTTATTGCTAAATGGATAGCAAAAAAAGCTCAGATTTTAGCAGTAGATATTAGTTCGGAAAATCTTCGTTTGGCTCGGAGTTTATTTAGTCACCCTCGAATTGAATATCGCCAAGTTAACGTGGTGACAGAAGTCATTGAGGGAAACTGGGATGCGATTGTTTTACCTGATGTATACGAACATATTCCTCTAGCAGCAAGGGGAGATTTACATCGCAAATTCAACGCTTTGCTGAGTCCTCAAGGCAAAATTTTGTTTACGATTCCTAGTCCAGGAAAGCAAGCAGCACTCTACGCATCGGGAGAGGGTTTGCAAGTCGTGGATGAAGTTGTCACCCTAGAAGATTTGATCGAAGTAGGAAAAGCAGTTGAAGGAACGCTGACCTATTGGAGTACAATTTCTGTATGGAATACAAACGATTATATCCACGCGGTTGTCGAACGAGGAGCGGCAGAAATTGGGACGATTGCTCAACAAGATTATTTACCAATTAAAGGGTTCAGTTCTCTGCGGCAAAATTTATCTTATCGTGGTTTAGTTGCCCTCACAAATCTACCTGGAATTGTTCGGGTTACAAGATGGTGGAAGCGCCAACGAGTCCAAAAGTTAGTCGAGAGCGATCGCTCTTAGATAATAGAGTTGTTTCTACTTGGTTTTAGATGAAAATAGCCTTTGTCGTGCAGGAATTTCCAGCTTTGTCTGAAACCTTTATCCTGAATCAAATTTCAGGTTTAATCGATCTAGGACATGAGGTAGATATTTATGCCGTTCAGCCGCGATCGCAAGATTCAAAAGTGCATCCAGATGTCGAAAAATATGGCTTGCGATCGCGAACTTTTTATGCTGCTAAAATGCCCGACAATCGCTGGCAACAATGGCTGAAAGGATTGGGTTTGATCGCAACTAACTTTCACAAAGCACCTCATGCGATCGCGCGATTGCTCTATTCTGAATCTGTCAGACAAGTCAGCCGACTCACGCTAATTTACGAGTTAACTCCTTGGCTAAGGCATAGGAGATCGTATGATATCATTCACTGCCATTTTGGGATGAATGGTGTTAAAGCATCTGTATTAAAAGAAATCGGGGCAATTCAAGGTCGATTGATTACCGTATTTCACGGATTTGATATCACTCTTTATCTTCAACAAGTTGGCGATCGCGTTTACGATCGATTGCTATCGACCGCAGATTTATTAATGCCAATTAGCAAACTTTGGCAGCAAAAACTCATTGAGTTAGGTGGCGACGGAAAGAAAATTGTCGTTCACCATATGGGAATTGATTGTCATCAATTTACTTTTAAAGCACGTCAATACAGCGATCGCGCAGTGCGGGTAATTACTATTGCGCGTCTGGTCGAAAAAAAAGGCGTAGAATATGGAATTCGTGCTGTAGCAAAACTAGCAAAAGATTTTCCCCAAATAGAATATCAAATAGTAGGAGACGGTTGTTTAAAAGACGAGTTACAGAGGCTAATTCAAGAACTTAAAGTAACCGATAAGGTGAAACTATTAGGTTGGAAACAACAGCAAGAAATTACCGAACTTCTCGCTCAAGCTCACATTTATATGGCTCCCAGCG
Source organism: Chroococcidiopsis sp. (assembly GCF_051657925.1). NCBI lineage: Bacteria > Bacillati > Cyanobacteriota > Cyanophyceae > Chroococcidiopsidales > Chroococcidiopsidaceae > Chroococcidiopsis > Chroococcidiopsis sp. The sequence continues at coordinate 9,242 of NZ_JBOFLP010000373.1, read as the reverse complement.
TTACAAGTAGAAATGGCGATCGAGAAGGTATTCCAGTCTCTTTAATGGAAGCAATGGCTTGCGGAATGCCAATTTTGAGTACTATGCATAGCGGCATTCCCGAACTCGTCGAACATGGCAAGTCAGGATTTTTAGTTCCAGAGCGAGATGCGGATGCTTTAGCTGAAAAATTGAGTTATCTGCTAGAAAATCCAGAAGTTTGGCAAGAAATGGGCGTAGCAGGTCGAGCCTGTGTGGAACAATACTACAATATCCATCGACTTAACGGACAACTCGTTGATGTCTATCAAAAATTATTACGTGCTTGAAGACACAACATTGAGCCTTGGAGCAAGAGCAGTTAGAAAACGTAGAAATTGCGATTAGGTATAATTCACCTAGGAGGAAGCAGAGAAATAGCATGGCGGCGCTGATAAAGATCGCATAGGTTTTACCGCAATCAAATAATCGAATTACAAACTACAAAGTTTATGGCACTCGGACAACAAAGCTTCCTATTACCAGTTCCTACAGGCTCTCTACTCATACCTGAAACTGCACCAACCGCTACCTCAGATAGAGATTTTCAGACAAATAGAGGGCAAAAAAGCTATTCGGTACGCTTTTCTCTAATAATACCAACATATAACGAAGGAAAAAACATTCGCGCGATCGTCAGCATTCTCACCAATCTGCTCGATCCAATTCTGCCAGAAGATTATGAATTAATCGTCGTTGACGATGATAGCCCGGATCGGACGTGGGAAATTGCTCAGCGTTTAATGGTAGAGTACCCCCAATTGCGGGTGATGCGACGGACTACGGAAAAGGGACTTTCTACAGCCGTGGTGCGCGGTTGGCAAGCAGCCAATGGAGAGATTTTAGGCGTAATTGATGGCGACTTACAACACCCACCGCAGGTCTTGTTGAAACTCTTGGCTGCAATGAACGATGGTGCAGATTTAGCTGTAGCTAGTCGCCACATTGAAGGTGGGGGAGTGAGTAGCTGGAGTGCGGTACGTCGCTTTTTGTCAAGAGGCGCACAACTATTAGGCTTGATAATTTTACCGCAAGTCGTAGGGCGCGTGTCTGACCCCATGAGCGGCTATTTTATGGTACAGCGACAAGCGATCGCCGGAGCAGCTCTCAGTCCTGTAGGCTACAAAATTTTGATTGAAGTTTTGGGACGAGGAGACATTAAAGAAATTGCCGAAGTTGGTTACGTTTTTCAAGAACGGCGCGAAGGCGAAAGTAAGGTTACGTGGAAGCAGTATGTAGACTACATCAAGCACTTGATCGGACTGCGAGTTTCCCGAGGACGGATCGGTAGAATTCGGCAAAAAATTAATTTTCCGATTGGTAGATTTATCCGCTTCGGTGCGGTTGGTTTTAGCGGGGTATTTGTCGATATGGCAGTTTTATATCTCCTCCACGATCCGAGTGGTTTGGGATGGGGTTTGACGCGGAGTAAAGCGATCGCGGCGGAAGCTGCTATTATCAATAACTTTTTCTGGAACGATGCTTGGACGTTCAGCGATATGTCCCGACAGCAACGCGGTTGGCGCAAGCGAATCAAGCGGTTGTTGAAATTTAATATCGTCTGCTTGATGGGTTTGGTATTGAATATCCTGCTGCTGAATGTTCTATACAACACTTTGCACGTCCATTATCAAATCGCCAATCTTCTCGCGATCGCGATCGTCACGTTCTGGAACTTCTGGATCAACCTCAAACTCAGCTGGCGCGTCACGGAGAGCGATAATTGAAGTTGTAAGTCGTAAGTCGTAAGTTATTTTCCCCCTGCTCCCTACTCCCTGCTCCCTGCTCCCTGCTTATTATGTCTCACCCAATTTACTTAGATTGCCACTCAACTACGCCGCTAGATGAAAGAGTTTTGCAGGCGATGTTACCCTACTTTCGAGAGCATTTTGGTAATCCATCGAGTAACAGCCACGTTTACGGCTGGGAAGCAGAAGCGGCGGTGAGACAAGCAAGGGAAATCTTGGCAGAAGCGATCGCGGCTACGCCAGAGGAAATTGTCTTTACGAGTGGAGCGACGGAAGCAAATAATTTAGCCATTAAAGGGGTGGCTGAGGCTTATTTTCAGAAAGGACGGCACATTATTACGCTGGCGACAGAGCATAATGCTGTTATCGACCCTAGCGAATATTTGCGATCGCTCGGTTTTGAGGTAACGTTTTTACCCGTGCAAATAGACGGGTTAATCGATCTAGAGAAACTAGCACGAGCATTCCGTCCCGATACGATTTTAGTCTCGGTGATGGCGGCAAACAATGAAATTGGTGTATTGCAACCGTTGGCAGAGATTGGCAAAATGTGTCGCGATCGCCAAGTTTTATTTCATACTGATGCTGCACAGGCGATCGGCAAAATTTCGCTCGACGTGCAGGCGATGCAGATCGATTTAATGTCGCTGACGGCGCACAAAGTTCACGGACCAAAAGGGATTGGTGCTTTGTACGTGCGACGGCGCAATCCTAGAGTCCAACTAGCACCACAGCTACACGGCGGCGGACAAGAACGGGGAATGCGTTCTGGGACTTTGTATACGCCGCAGATTGTTGGTTTTGGTCAAGCAGTCGCGATCGCTTTGGCAGAACGAGAGACAGAGGCAAAGCGCCAAATGCAACTACGCGATCGGCTGTGGCAAAAGTTGAGCCAATTAGACGGGGTGTATTTAAACGGACATCCCAGCCAAAGGTTGCCTGGTAATTTAAATATCAGCGTCGAGGGAGTTGACGGCACTGCCCTACACCTGGGGTTACAGCCTGTTGTAGCGGTGTCTTCCGGCGCGGCTTGTTCTTCTGCCAAAACAGCCCCGTCTCATGTTTTACTCGCCTTGGGGCGTTCGGAACAGCTAGCTTATGCCTCAATTCGATTTGGGATTGGGCGGTTTAATACGATAGAGGAGATCGATCGCGTAGCAGAACACGTTTTAGCGACAATCTCTAGCCTGCGGCGACAAAAGCAGTTAACAGCGATCGGCGATCGGTGAACAGTTAACAGTTATTGGTGAAGGTGAATAGGAAAAAAAGACAAGCCACGGGCGATAATTGACTTCAAACTGTGGTGTGTTTGAACGTGGTGTGTTTGAACAATGGGAATGGATAGCGGACGACCTATCGGTGTAGATTTGTTTGCAGGTGTTGGTGGGATGACGCTTGGTTTTGAACAAGCAGGTTTTGATGTCCTGGCAGCTGTGGAAATCGATCCGATCCATTGTGCAACCCATCAGTTTAATTTTCCGCTTTGCTCGGTTTTATGTAAGAGCGCGATCGATGCTACAGGTACAGAAATAAGAAATCGTTCGACAATAGGCGATCGCGATATTGATGTCGTCTTTGGCGGTTCACCCTGTCAGGGATTTTCGTTAATTGGCAAACGCGCTTTGGACGATCCGCGCAATGTGTTGGTACATCACTTTTTGCGATTGGTACTAGAGCTAAAACCCAAATATTTCGTATTTGAAAACGTACCAGGATTAACTATTGGCGAGCATCGGCAGTTTCTCTCAGAATTAATTGCAGCTTTTAGCGCTGGTGGGTACGAAGTCAAAACAGATTATCGGGTTTTAAATGCGGCAAACTATGGTGTACCTCAAGATCGAGCCAGATTATTTCTGCTTGGCTGTCGTTACGGTTTACCTCTGCCTGAATATCCTCAACCGATAACGAAACCCTCGCTCTCTCGTAAATCAAAATATATTTTAAATTTACCTCATTTAAAACCAACTCCCACAATTTGGGATGCACTGTGCGACCTCCCAGTAGTAGAAATGTATCCAGAATTACTTCGGCAAGATTGGACAATCGTTGAATACGACAAACCCAGTCATTATAGTAGTAAAATGCGCGGTATTTTTGCTAACAATGATAACTACGCTGGCGATCGCTACTTCGAGCCGTGCTTATTAACTTCTAGTTTGAGAACTCGTCACGGTGACAATTCTATCGCTAGATTTGCTACTACCAATTGGGGGGAAGTAGAGCCAATCAGCCACTTTTATAAACTTGCTCCTGAAGGTATTTGCAATACTTTGCGAGCTGGGACGGCGAGTAATTTGGGTGCTTTTACTTCACCCCGTCCGATTCATCCTTATAAGCCTAGATGTATTACGGTTAGAGAAGCCGCCCGATTGCATTCTTATCCTGACTGGTTTCGATTTCATCAGACAAAATGGCACGGTTTTCGCCAGGTAGGAAATTCTGTACCACCACTTTTAGCTCAGGCAGTTGCTAGAGAAATTATCCACGTTTTAGGAGTAGTACCAGTCAAACCAAAAGAAACACAACAGATGGGAAGCGATCGCCTACTTCAACTCAATATGACTCAAGCAGCGCGAATTTATGGTGTAGCGGCAAATGCGATCGCACCAAGGTTAAGACAGAAGCGAAGAGAATGAGTGTCGTTTTCGGTATTGTTGACTAGAATTGGTAGGCTATTTGTTTCGGGCTAGCCGAGAGTTATGGGCGATCGCGCCAGTCAAAAACTTTAAATTAAAAAAACTTTAAATAATGTCTCGGAATTCTGATAAAACTTAAAACAGAGGTAACTGAGAGCATACGTGATGGTGGCAGCAGCAGACTACCGAGAGATTGACATTGCCCCATTGATCGACCATACCTTGCTGATCCCGACGGCAACGCCCGCCCAGGTAGAACAGTGGTGTATGGAAGCAGACAGATTTGGATTTGCCGCAGTTTGTATCAACCCCGTCTACGTGCGGCAAGCAGCAGAATTGCTCTACGGCAAAAAACCAAAAGTTTGCACGGTGATTGGCTTTCCTACCGGAGCCACGACATCAGCGGTGAAGCTGTACGAAGCGCAAGAAGCAGCCGACAGCGGGGCGACTGAATTAGATGTCGTTATCAATGTAGGCTGGCTCAAAGCCGAGAAAATAGAAGCACTGCACCGAGAAATAGCCGAAATTTGCGAAGAAACGGGGCAAACAGTCAAAGTTATTTTAGAAACCACCCTTCTGACAGAGGCAGAAAAACGACTTGCCGCAGATATATGTATGGATGCGGGAGCAGCGTTTCTCAAAACAAGTACGGGATGGAATGGGGGTGCAACAGTGGCAGACGTGCGCTTACTTAAAGAAATTGCTAAGGAACGAGTCGGTATTAAAGCATCGGGAGGAATTCGCACTATAGACCAGGCAATAGAGCTAATATTGGCAGGGGCGACGCGACTAGGTACATCTCGCAGCGTCGATCTACTCCGCCAGCGCGATAACCTGGAAAAAGAGACAAGCTTCGAGGAGCGAGGAGCGAGGAGTGAGGGGTAAGTGGAATTAGATATGGACAAGTAGAATTATTACTGTTTCTCCGCCTCTGTTTCCCTAATTTTTTCCCTCGCTCCTCACCCCTCATTCCTTACCCCTAATTTATGAGTCGTACCTACAAAGCCACTGGAATTAATTTAAAGAGTATGCCTTTGGGTGAGGCGGATCGGTTGCTGACGATTTTGACTCAGGAGTTTGGTTTGATCCGAGCTGTTGCGCCTGGGGTGAGAAAGCAAAATTCAAAGATTGGTGGTAGAAGTGGGTTGTTTGTCGTCAACGAATTGTTGATTGCTAAGGGGCGATCGCTCGATAAAATTACTCAAGCTGAAACCCTAGAGTCATATCCCGCTCTCAGTCAAGACTTAGGTAAGCTAGCAGCTAGCCAGTATTTGGCAGAAATGGCGATGTGTCAAGCTTTGAGCGAACAACCCCAAACTGAATTGTTTGACTTGCTCAACGAGCATCTCAAACGCCTGGAACAATTGCCTAAATCTTCAGGATTTTCTATTTTGGCTCATCTATGCCATGCAGCGTTTCACCTGTTGGCTTTGGCAGGGGTTGCGCCCCAAGTTCAAGCTTGTTCTTTAACGGCAAATTCCCTGACTCCAGATTTTTCTAATCCTGAGTGGCAAGTAGGATTTAGTACATCAGCAGGAGGAACGGTAAATTTGTCTGCTTGGGAAAATGCATCGGCTACAGGCAAAAATAGCGATCGAAACAAATCCATAAAATCTGATGATGTTACTCATCCCAATATTTTGCCACCTACGGGCAGAGTGGCGGAGGCGATTGGTACGGGTTATCGGGCGATCGCTCACAAGCAAGAGAGACTCGTACTCGATCGGCGGATAAATGCCGCAGAACTAACTCTATTGCAACATCTGTCTCAGGCTAATCTACCTGCGATCTCTGATTTGCATCACCATCATTGGTTATCCATCGAACGCATTTTGCGTCAGTACGTACAGTATCACTTCGGTCGCCCAATTCGGTCAGCTGCCCTAATCGATAGTTATTTCGCTTCCCTGCCGAGTCCTTTAAAAGAAGATCATGCAACCGTTTGATTTAGATACAAGAAATACCAAGCCATCCTCTGCTGAGGCTAATTCCCTCAGAAGTCCCGTTGGGGGTCACGCTGCCAATTCGCGGTCTACGCCATCTCCGCCCAGATATTTATCTAGTAAAAAGCAAATATCTCATAATTCTGTAGCTGAAAGTACAAACTTCCAAGAAAAAACCAACGCTCAAGAAAAAAGTGAATTTTATATGGGAGAGGCAGATGACAAGCTGCCAAAAATAGAGCAGTTAAATGAAACTGTTAGCAACGGCGTAGTTACAAAGACGCTAGAAAGTAAGGATAGCGCGATCGCCACGGACTCAGGTGGTTCAAATGGCAATTCTCAAGTGCATGGAGATGAGCCACCATCTGAAGAGCCACAAGGATTTTTGCCCGTTTTGCGCAACCGCAATTTTCTCTCTTTATGGAGCGGTCAAGTCTTTTCTCAACTTGCCGATAAAGTTTATTTAGTGATGACAATCGCTATCATTTCCAGTCGCTTTCAAGCCAGCGATCAAAGTATCAGCGGGTGGGTTTCGGCGATTATGATGGCTTTTACCATCCCCGCAGTCTTATTTGGCTCAGTTGCAGGGGTATTTGTCGATCGATGGTCGAAAAAGGTCGTACTCGTAGTGACAAACTTGCTAAGGGGCGCTTTTGTTTTGTCAGTCCCATTTCTGTTGTGGTTCACCCAAGACTGGAATTCAATTTTTAATTTGCCTGTAGGCTTTGCGATTCTTTTAGGATTATCGTTTGCGATCTCGACACTGACACAGTTCTTTGCTCCAGCCGAACAAGCAGCAATTCCGTTAGTCGTGGAGCGAAGACACTTACTATCAGCTAACTCGCTTTACACCACGACAATGATGGCTTTGGTGGTTGTGGGATTTGCGGTAGGAGAACCATTACTGGCGATCGCCGATACAATTACCGATCGCATTGGTGTCGGTACAGGTATGGGTAAGGAAATCGTTGTTGGCGGGAGTTACGCGATCGCCGGACTGATTTTATTTCTGCTCAAAACTGGCGAGAGCCTACCCGATAGCGATCGAGAACCGCCCCACGTTTTGCAAGACTTGCGCGATGGACTGAGCTATCTCAGGCATAATCGCCGCGTCCGCAATGCCCTCCTCCAGCTAATCATTCTATTTTCCATCTTTGCAGCTTTAACCGTGCTTGCCGTGCGGCTAGCAGAAGTCATTCCAGGGTTAAAATCTTCTCAGTTTGGCTTTTTGTTAGCCGCTGGCGGAGTTGGAATTGCCTCTGGTGCAACTCTCCTCGGTCAATTCGGTCAACGCTTTTCCCACGCTCAGTTAAGTTTGTGGGGTTCTGTGGGCGTAGCAGCCTCCTTAGTCGGTCTATCGATGTTCTCCCAACAACTGTGGTTTGCTTTAGCATTGATTGCGCTGCTAGGGGCTTGTGCTGCCTTAGTAGCGATCCCCATGCAGACCACAATTCAAAAAGAGACTCCGCCTGACATGCATGGTAAAGTCTTTGGTCTCCAAAATAACGCCATTAATATTGCTTTGTCTCTACCGCTAGCACTGGCTGGTTTTGCAGAGACATTAATTGGTTTACAGGCAGTTTTTCTAAGTTTAGCCGTAATCGCGATCGCAGGAGGTCTCTTAACCTGGTATATTTGCCGTACAGAGACCCAGATTGTTAATTAGTTATCAACGAGAGGCTTTGTGGGGAATTAAGGGAGCAGGAGCAGGGAGCAGGGAGCAGGGGAAAGAGAGAGTCGCGGAGCTGAGGGAGCTGAGGGAGCTGAGGGAGAGAATTGACTCACCACACCCCACACCCCACACCCCACACCCCACACCCCACACCCTACACCCCACACCCGACTCCCGACTCCCTAAGTCTCTTACTAGATCGGAAAATCGAGCCGCAACCGAATGCATATTGCCTGGATTGGAAAAAAATCACCCTTTTGTGGCAATGTTACTTACAGTCGAGAAGTTACTAATGCCTTGCTAGACCGAGGAAATCAGGTTAGTTTTCTTCACTTCGCTCAAGAAGAAGAAGAAGCTAAGCGGGATAATTGGCCCGACTGCCCAGAAGTCCCTCTACCTTTCCTCTATAAGTCTCAAGTCTATACAATCCCGACTTTAGGGGCAACAAAGGTTTTAACTCAGTCGCTACGGGAATTAAAACCTGATTTAGTTCATGCATCTTTAACGCTATCTCCCCTAGATTTCATCCTGCCAGAGATTTGCGAGGAGCTGAACCTGCCCCTTGTTGCAACTTTCCACACTCCCTATGCTGGTAAAGGGGCAAAACTCGTATCGGGTACTCAATTGCTGGCATATCAACTGTATGCTCCATTTTTAATCAACTACGATCGCGTCATCGTCTTTTCGGAAGTCCAGCGAGAGTTGTTTGCCAAAATGGGTTTGACTGCTGACAAAGTAGCAGTGATCCCCAACGGCGTAGACGTACAGAAATATAGTCCTGGGACTTCACGCATCAAGCAAGAATTCCACGCCGAACGACTATTCGTCTATCAAGGTCGAATTGCTGCGGAAAAAAATATCGAAGCAATGCTTCGCGCCTGGAAGCAAGCGGATATGAAACCTAGTAGTAAATTGCTCATGGTAGGTGATGGTCCCCTTACCGCTTCTTTGCGACCTTTCTACAGCGCAGAATTTGGCATTTACTGGCTGGGATATATTGCTGATGAAAATCGACGGTTGGAGATTTTGCGTGGTAGCGATGTGTTTGTTTTGCCGTCTTTGGTAGAGGGATTGTCAATTTCTTTGTTAGAGGCAATGGCTTGTGGTCTGGCATGTTTAGCTACAAATGTGGGTGCAGATGGGGAAGTGTTAGAGAATGGCGCTGGTGTAGTCCTCACTCCCAGGCGCGTCACGTCACAATTATCAACTCTGCTACCTTTGTTTC
>NZ_JBOFLP010000372.1:0-8213 GCF_051657925.1 Chroococcidiopsis sp. | reverse complement strand
AGATTTACAGACATTGAAAGAGCTGAAGAATTACGTGCTGCCAAAATAAAGCTTGAGGCATGGCGTTCTTCGGATAGAGTAGCTAAAAAAGCTGCATATGCAGCAGCAAAATTGGGTGGGAGAACTAATGTAAATCGACAAGTTGCGTATATCAAGCCTTTTGGGGCTGGAACCAATTTTTGGTATGAAACCAAGGTTTTGACAAGCAATGCCTCATCAGGTGAACTTACGCCGGGAGAGGAAAATGAAGCAAGTTTAGTTGGTGCCGTAGTTGCTGCAATTGTAGCAGCAACAGATGGTTTTGCCTCGACAACAGCACCAACGGGTGCAAATACAGTAATTAAAGTTGCGAAAAAAATTCAATTTGCACGCGTGAAAGTAATTATTCCAGGTACGGCGACGCCAAGGACGCGAACGAGTCGTTTTACTGGCAACATTTACACACAAAAAGAAAGCAAAAGTGTTTCCTGTCCTTTTGGAATGAAGACCGGATCCGTGACTGAGGCAGAAGCTAAAGTCACTATCCGAAATGCCATTTTGCAATTATTGCCCGCAGCGAGAGTTATTTTTTATCCACAAGGTTTTGTGGGATAAACGTAAAGAATGAATATCGTCTTTAACACTTCGATGTGGCAACAAGTATGGGAAGAAACTCCAACAACAAAAAACAGGCTTCAGTGTCCATTGTTGTTGAAGTCACCCGTTATTGCGTTGTTGATTTCATCGCCGACAGTGCGATTAAATGACTGGTCTTTGGGCGCTTACGTTCAGAGAGAGGTTTTTACCGGGCTGGTAGTTGGAGGGTTGCCCGATGCTCGCCTGGATGGAAGTAAAAAACTGTATTTAAACAAACTACAGGTTTTTACTTATAGTGTTAAATGTGAATATTCATTAGTTGCCAGTTGTTTTGTTTACGGTAGTGGCGTTAGACTTTTTGCGTGGGAATACACGGGGGTGATTAATTAATGGTTTGGTGGAAACAGGTTATTACGGAAGTTATTTTCATTTTGGCTGCAATAGCACCTTTGTATAATTTGGTCATTCAACTTATCAGGGTAGAGCGTGCAGCAGCTTTAGAGCGCGCAGAAATGCGAATTGACATAAAAAATCTTGTCCGCAGGGCTGACGATTTTGACGAATGGCGATCGGCAAACAGTGGTTTGAGGCTTCCCCGCTCTTAAAAGGATGTTTTTGGGTTCTGTTCTTCTTTTCCGTTCACAGCCAGCTACCGTAGCTGGCTACCAATCAAAATAGATAAAATCAGATGGCAACAATAACAGTCGGAACAGGAGCAACAATAAATGCAACAACAATAGAGGGGCAGTTATTTCAGTTGTTGCATTTGATTAATAACGCAGAAAGGGGACTTGAGCCACAAAAGTTTAGCGTAATCAAAACAGACGATTACATTCTTGAAGCTGATTTTAAGATTCCCGGTAAAGTTACATTTGCGCCTGAAACTGGTGTTTTTACGGAAACCGCAGAGCCTTATTTGCCAACACTTGCGTTTTCGCCAGGCAGCCCGCCGGGAACAATTAAAAGCGGGACGCTAAGTCAATATTTCATTGACGTTGTTGCATACATTATTTTATGGCAAAACACTTCTGCAAAAAATCCTAATACACTAAAGAATGTAACGATGACGTATAACTACAATTCAAATGAGTACACGGGAAACGTCATTCTACCTTTTGGTTCTGTATTAGGAACAAATGGATCTGTAACTGAACAAGCGACAGAATGGTTGCTAACATAATATGAAAATCACAGACGCGCAAATGTATCGAGAGATTTACGAGAAGTGGATGGCAAAGCAAGCCGAAATCAATACTGCTGAAGCATTGCTTCATCGACTTGAATCCGAGGCTACAGCATTAAAACAACAACTTGACGACTACAGATTAAGGCGATCGCAATTATGAGCAACAATAAAATTTGGGGAGTGCAAATCGAAGATAGCGCGTTAGCCTTCACAACAGAAGGCGTAACACCCGGCAAATGGTTAACAGATACTGCTGGCGAAGTTTGGAGTGCGATCAAACGCGGCGTTCAAGCCGTTACTGATTTTGCAAAAAAAGTATTTGAAGGGGGGAAAGAATTACTGAGTGCGATCGCACGTGGTGACTGGGGGTTGTTTGGGCAATGGCTTAAAAGCGATCCGCTAGGTTTCCTTGCGGGGGGGGCAGCCGTAGCTGTGGCTGGCTGGTTCATAGGTAGCGCTACGGGTTTATCTGCGTTAGCGGTGGGAGGTGCAGCTAAAATGTGGGCAGCACTCGGATCTATTAAGTTAGGTGGTGTCGCGCTTGGGTCGATGCTCCCAACTCTTCAGCAAGCAATTGTAGGGACAACAAACACAGTGCTTAACGTTGACTGGTTGCAATCGGACGCTTCTATCCTTGCAGAACTAACCTCTGTTCACAACAGCTTTATGAATACGTTCGGGGAAAGTGTTGGCAGATTGCTTGTGGGGATGTTTTTGGGAGGGGGTAAGTCAAACCCTCGCCTTACGATTAATGTTACAGGTGCGGCAGCAATTGCGATCGAAGCTGAACAAAGTGGCAACAATATTGCCAATGAAATAATTGAAGAGCTTTCTAGTCTTGCAAACACTTTCATACGATACGCAAAGAACTTAGCGTTCAAGATTGGTTACATGAATCTAAGAAAGTGGACAAGAGAAAATGTCAGAACGGGAATCAAGGCGATTGACGAAAAAATCGCTAACTGGGGATTGCAGGAAGGACAATCATTTACGATTAATGGAACGATCGACGAAAAGATTGAGAAAATTACAGAAGACAGTCCGGCTCTGGGTAATTTCTTAGAAGGACTCAAAGAAGGGGGACTTGACGGGTTCAACGATTTTGTTGTGATGACCTAATGACTCTAATCACCTTTTCTACTCACAGCCAGCTACCGTAGCTGGCTACCAATCAAAATAGATAAAATCAATGACAGTATCAACTCGCACTTTCCCTGTTACGCTAACTTCAGCTACCGCTAATACGGTTATCGAGATAGTTCATTTTCGCGACGAACCATTGTTAACAGGAGAAAAAGCCGCGGTATACCTAGAAGCTGCTTTCTGCAATGTATCCCTCAAAAGTTTTCAGTTAATGAGATTTCCCGATTACGAAGGCGACGAATCGGATGCAGAGCGATTGTCATTGTTTACTGCCGCTGAATTAGCAAGTCAGAAAATAGGCTTAAGAATTCTTAGTCGGAAAAGCAATACAGGTACGTGGAGAGAAAAAGCGGAGGTAATTCTCACTAACGCCGGACGCAAAAGCTACTTCGATTTACTTATTCCTTACCTAGCCAAAGCTCAAGTAAGACTCCTTGAATATAACGATGCGATTGGAATTCAATTGATTGACTATGGCAATGGATTGCTTAAACAAAATGATTTTATCGAGATTGAGTTTGCTGTTACTGTAGATATTTCAAAAAAAAACGATGATTTTGAACAATTAAGCGCAAGGATTTCGTCGCTTGAATTAGCATTAGAAGGCAAGCTTGTAAATCTACCCGCAAATACTTTGTTAGGAAGAAATGCGACTACTGGGACAGCGCAGCCTATACTTCAGAGTACATTTGCAAAACCAGCAGATATAGATACCGCGATTTTTAACCTCATTGGTGCAGCGCCTGCTGCGTTAAACACTTTAGACGAACTTGCGAATGCCATTAGCGATGATCAAAACTTTGCCGCAACAATAACTAATTCACTAACCTCAAAATACAATGCGCTTGCATACAATTCATCTTTTAATCCTAATAATTTTATTTCAGGAATACAAGGGGCTGATGCCGATTTAGGCGAAGGGCTTAGAGGATGGCATTTTATTACCAATATAAGAAGCACATCAGTTAACTTTGGTTTTCAATTAGCATTTTGCGATACATCAAGTCTTTGTAAATTTAGAGAGAAAATAAGCGGTCAGTGGGAAGCTTGGAAAATAATTGCTTGCGGTGAATCTATTGCAGTAAAATACAAAGTTCTATCCGGAGTTACTGCGGCGAATTCTGGGGAAACAGTTACTTTACCACATGGATTAACGCCCGGAAATATCATTTCAATTTCTGGCGTTATTTTTTATGCAGCAAATGCAACTGTACCCATTTGCGGTACTCAGTCACAGTACGCTACTGTAATAGCATCAGATGCTATTAATATAAACGTTACGAACGTTGCCAACAACTCAGCGGGAATTTATTCTAAACCATTAAAACTATTAGTTTGGTATATAGGATAGTATGATGCGCAGAGCTATTAATCTTGACAAAGACAATTCCTCAAGGCGTCAACCAAGCACTCAGAGCCAACCCAGTCGATCGACCAGCGAAGTCTCTACCTGGGGGGTCAAAGGGACGCGAGAACTAGGCTCTTATGGTGGTATTAGTGGTGTTGCCGATGCACAGATTGATTTAGGTAACATTGCAGCGCAAAAAGCGAGTATCACTGTTAATCCTGTCGCGCAATCCGCACAGGTAGAAATTGAATTAGGAATAAAGAAAGGGCTAGAGGTAAGCGGGAGTATCGAAGCAACGCGGACACCTACGGGCATTGAGATAAGCAACGTAAGTTTTGGTGTAAACGCGCTTGGTTTTGGTGTAAACGCTGAAGGAAAGGGGAATGAAAGCAGCAAACTAGGCATTCAAGTATTTGGCGCTAAGGTAGAGATAGCGAGTGATAAAGAAGGGCGGACATCAGTACGCATTGGGTTTGAACTGCCAGGAATCGAAGCCGGGATTACACTTCAACCTGATGGAAAAAAAAAAGAAAGTGAAGTTTCAAAACCTGTCGAATTTCCGGGTGCACCTCCAGAAATCAACAAAAGTGTTAGTTCTTTGCCACCAATAAATTTTGCCAATAATTGTCTTGTCTGGGAGTATTCAATAGTCACTATATTTGGTTATATGACTGCTAATGGTGAATTTTTTGCCGAACTTAATGTAACAGAAAGACCTGAGCCACCGGATCGATTTAAAATACGAGTTCAAAACGGTGGTGCGCTTTACTATCCACCTTATACTTTGTGCAGTAATCCGAGAGGCGCTTGTGATATCTCTGACCCTTATGTAGATTTTATTGGAATTTACTCTGGTCACGCAACATATTCGCCAAACGGGAGGGGGGCTTATTTCTTTACCAATGCTCACAACAAAAGATACGCCAAATCAAGGTTAACTGGCAAGTGGCACATGATATCGGAGGAATACAGAGAAATCAGATCTAACTGCCCAAAACCGCAAATCGTTACGCCTACTAATTTGCCCAACCTACCACAACAATATAAGCCTATGAACTGTTGCGACAAAATAGAAGAAATATATAAATATCTTGGCATCGCAAAGCTCAAAAAGCACAAAATGAAAATAGCCAAAGCTTTTTTAGCACCTGGTGGGAAAGGCACAGAAGATTGTGAGGATTATTACCAAATTACTCAGGCATTATTTAGAATGCTTGCCAATGGTTTGATTATCAATCCAAAAAGCAAACCCCTCGGCAGCGAATGGCAAAGCACCAATGCTACAGCTTGGGCAAGTAGTATGTACGAGATGATGGCTGAAGCAATGAGTGACGGAAACAGCTCACAAAGGTTTGAGATTGCTGCAATGATGCAACTGGTGCAAATAATGAGTGCGATCGCGGAGAATACAAGAAAGGTAGAGTTTGTGGCGGACGGACTTGGCTTTGAGCCAGATCTAATCAAAGAGGATTTACCTGTCTGTTTTACTATTTATGAAAAACACAAGGGTTTTGGAAAATTCGATCCTAAAAAGATAAACACGAGTAACATTAAAACAGATGAAGAGGTAGAAGCGGTGCTAGGTAAAATGCTTAATCCGAGTAAGGTACCTATTGTTAAATGGCAGCTTAAATCTGACGAAACTACCATTAAGGAAGGACTAAATGGCTAGACGATCGACAGGAAAACCAGCAACGTCAACAGGTGCTACCACCCCCGGCGGTAAAGGCACAGGAGGGGCGGTTAGCCCAAAAGGTGGTGCGGGAAAACAAGCTAGTGAAGCATCCGCTACTAAAGGTGCTATTAGGGAAGAGTTTTTCAGAAAAAAAGACGGATTGTTAAAACTTAAATCACTCGACATTTTCTTAACAAAAGATGCAATGGGTATCAATATCGGAACAACCGACATGAAACCAGAGCTAAGGGAAATTGTTAAAAAACTGTTAAGCCGAAAGAGCAAGACTTAGTTATCCTTACCTTACCTTTTTGGTAGGTAGCCAGCTACCGTAGCTGGCTGTGAGTGGAAAAGAACAAAGAGAGACCAAGGTAGGAGTCGATCGACAAGCTTTCGAGCCTGCAACGTCTTGATTTATACATTGATTTTTTAAGCCACTGTAATAGCCGTGATTTTTGCCGTGTTTAGACAAAATAGTGTAGTATAGATTTATACACCTCGACTGAACATACTTATTATGCTTAAGCGTCTGCTTGTCCCCCTTCTGACAATGATTCTCTCCAACATTACGACCATTAACGCACGGCTTGCAGCCTTAGAGGCAGGCGACATCGCAGAGAGCGCGGACGAAGCAGCTTCTGAGGCTGAGATGCAGGCTCTGCTGGACAGTATGACGAACGAACCGCCTACCCCCGAAAGCGTTATCGCCTAAAACGTCAGTGATTTTCAGTGTAGTGGTTTAAACTTTGGTTTCTCTTTTGACCCTTTGCCTGGTAGTGGTGGCGAGGGTTTTTTGTTGTGTTTGCCGATCGCCAATTCTGAGCAAAAAAATACCCCCCTATTTAAAGGGAGGTACGTGACGAAGAGAGAGGGTTAAACCTCTGTTAGTTCAACCGATTCGCTCACACCTAGATAATGCCTCAGTATCACATCAATACTGTTCCCGCAAGCGGTAGCTATGTGAAGCAGTGCGTTGTTGTTATGAGCGTTAGCGTGTGCCGTAAGAGTAATGTACGTGTGACGTGTGTGATAGGGGCTGAGATAGCCACTTATCAAGCCTTCTTCGATCAATTTGGTTATCACGCCCGGATAGCAGTAAGTTTTTTCTACTCCATCAGTCAAAACTGTAGATATTTTATAGCCCGACCAAACAGCGGCAATACTAGCAACAGAGACAAACTTACCTTTGTTACCGGGGAATATCAAGTGATTTGATCCTTGATTTTTAATTTCCCGTAACAATTGCTTTAGGCGGGAATTTTCGCTAAAGTAAAACAGTCTAGCTTCCCCTGTTTTTGTATTTTTCACTTTTTGTGTTGTAATACCCAGTGACTTACTAAAGCGGATTATATTCCTTTCAAAGTCAACATCCCTCCATGTCAATGGTAGCGCCTCAGAAGTTCGACATCCTGTCAGAAAGTAAAACTCAATCAACGGTGCATAAAGATGCGATCGAGCTACCAATTGAGATTGATAAAAAGCACTGATAATGATATCTCTCTCTTGTTTTGTAAAGGCGCGTCTGTCATTTTCGAGTTCTTTTTCGTCCTGTACTTCATGCCATTCTTTCTCCTCCCCGTTTACTATTTTACTGGCATATTTTTGTTGCGTGGTAACGACAGGGACACTAAATTTATCCAAAACAAAAGGGTTGTCTGTTGTTGGATTAACCAGCATACCTTTTGTTTTGCAAAAGTCAAAAGCTTGATTAAGCTCACGCAAGAAGTACGATTTTGCAGAAATAGCTATTTCAGACAAGCAGACTGTAATCTTCTTCTTGTCATCCAGTCTTGTGTCGGATAAACACATTGTTGCCTGAGAAAATTTACGGGTTTTCTGATCGTACACTCTCCCAGATACAGTGTTTGAAAATAGCCTAAACCACTGTTTAAACGTTGTCTCTTCAATAGTGGTTTTCTTCCACTCTAGATAGGCTTCCCACATTGTCCCTACAGTAATTTCGGGTTCGGCTTGTGGTACGCCTGGTAACTGAAGTATGTCAGCTAACTTAGCGTATTTCCCGCCTAATAAACCCGCTAAGCCGTATTTCTCAAGGGTGCGATCAAATAGCTTATCCCACTCAGGATGATCGAGATCGGACTCCATCTGTACCGCTATCAATTCTGCACGGCGGACATCATCAGGGTTGCTGCCTGAGAAGCCTGCCTTGCCTAGATAGAGGTATTTGGGTTTACCCTTGAGCGACTTACCGTCCATCAGCTCCCAGAGGGGTGTATGACGTTTAGGGAACGATAGTCGAATACTCCCTTTGTCGATCGCAACTT
>NZ_JBOFLP010000371.1:0-6893 GCF_051657925.1 Chroococcidiopsis sp. | reverse complement strand
AATAGCTGCCCCAATTCCAGTAGGGACGATTAAGAGGGCTGTGTAGGGACGATTCATATAAAGTCAAAAGTCAAAAGTTAAAAGTCAAAAATTCGTAGGGGCGGGTTTAGCTAGAATCCTTACCAATTCACAAAGATTGCGCTCCAAAACCCGCCCGTACAACCGTGAAAAATTCGTAGGGGCGGGTTTAGCTAGAATCCTTACCAATTCACAAAGATTGTTATCCAAAACCCGCCCGTACAACCGTGAAAAATTCGTAGGGGCGGTTTTTGAGAAGATCCCTGTAACAGAACAAACAATTAAAAGTGAGGAGTCAAAATTGAGTAGCACCTAGTGCAGAATCTTAGATTGAATTATCTTCCTGACAACTGATAACTGTTAACTATCAACTGATAACAACTGCTTCGACAATTGCTTTTTGACGGAGGAAATCTACGCTAGTAATTGCCCAGCGTAACGGTTCTCCAGACAAGCGTAATTGTGTCTCAATTGCTTGCAGTAATTGGGCTGGCGTTTCCTGAAGATTAATTTCTAGAGTGATGAATTGAGTAGTCATGTAATGGCGGGAGTCGGGAGTCGAGCAAGGGTACAGGGTTTAATTGTAAATTGTGAATTGCAAATTCTCTCCCTTGTCCTTCACTTCTGGGGTTGTCCAAATTGCAAATCGTATAACTCGTCTTCTTTTTCCGTCTCAATTTTCAAATCGGAACGGGGACAGGCAACACATAGCAAGACATAGCCTTGTTGTTGAAGTTCGGGACTCACACCCATTCCATCACTTTGATCGACAGTTCCCTCTAGAATTTTGCCAGCGCAGGTAGTACACACGCCAGCGTTACAGGAACTCGGTAAATCTATGCCTGCGGCATAAGCAGCCCGCAAAATAGTTTTGTCTTCTGGGACTTGGATCGTGTGAGTTTCGCCTTGATAGTAAATTTGAACCGTGTAAGTTTGAGACATATGTAAGGTAGGGCGATCGCCTCGTAGCTCAATCATTGTAAATTGCTCACAGGTTATTTTATCTTGTACGCTCTACTTTTTATGTGAGTGGTAGTTGGTAGTTGCTAGTTGGTAGTTGGCAGGAGGCATTTTCACGCACCACGCACCACGCACCACACTCTTACTGATAACTGTTAACTGATAACTGATAACTGTCTCTTGCTAGCACTAAGCTGGAAGTAGAAAGTAAAAATACTGGAGATCTTTAAGAGGTAGAGAATGCTGGAACAATATCGGCAGCAAGTGGCAGAACGCGGGGCTTTGGGTATTCCGCCGTTACCATTGGATGCGGAACAAACATCGGATTTGTGCGAATTGCTGAAACACCCGCCTGCTGGGGAAGAGGAGACATTGCTGCACCTGTTGCGCGATCGCATTCCTCCTGGTGTCGATCCGGCGGCTTATGTTAAGGCTGGGTTTTTAACGGCTGTGGCTAAGGGTGAGGTGACGAGTCCCCTTGTTTCCCCTACTGATGCGATCGCTTTATTGGGGACGATGGTAGGCGGTTATAACGTGCGATCGCTGATTGACTTGCTCAGTGCTGAGGCAACTTTGGCAGAAGCAGCAGCCAAGGCTTTGAGTAAGATCGCCTTAGTGTATGAGTCATACCACGATGTTTTGGATTTGTCAAGTGAAGGCAATCCTTATGCTAAGCAGGTGGTTGATTCTTGGGCAAATGCCGAGTGGTTTACGTCTCGCCCGACTTTACCTGAAGCCATCACGGTAACAGTATTTAAAGTGCCTGGGGAGACGAACACGGACGATTTATCTCCTGCACCCCATGCTACCACTCGCCCCGATATTCCCTTACACGCTTTGGTGATGTTGGAATCGCGGCAACCTGGTAGTTTAGAAACCATTGCCCAATTAAAGCAAAAAGGGCATCCTGTAGCTTATGTTGGCGATGTTGTCGGTACGGGTTCTTCCCGCAAGTCGGCGATTAACTCGGTGTTGTGGCATATCGGACATGATATTCCCTGCATTCCCAATAAGCGGGCAGGGGGGTATATTTTAGGAAGTGCGATCGCGCCAATTTTCTTCAATACAGCTGAGGATGCGGGTGCATTGCCAATACAGTGCGATGTCACCCAAATGGAAACGGGTATGGTAATTACCATCCATCCTTATAAAGGGGAAATTACCAACGAAGCAGGCGAAGTTATCTCTACCTTCACCCTCAAACCCGACACAATTTTAGATGAAGTGCGTGCAGGAGGACGCATTCCTTTGCTCATTGGACGTACCCTGACAGATAAAACTCGCACAGCATTGGGATTAGAACCGAGTTCCATCTTTACTCGTCCCAAACAACCCGCCGATACGGGTAAAGGCTTCACTTTAGCGCAAAAAATGGTGGGTAAAGCTTGCGGTTTAGCTGGTGTCCGTCCTGGGACTTACTGCGAACCGATGATGACTACCGTTGGTTCCCAGGATACCACGGGACCGATGACCCGCGACGAGTTGAAAGAACTTGCCTGTTTGGGTTTTAGTGCGGATTTGGTGATGCAAAGTTTCTGTCACACGGCTGCTTATCCCAAACCAGTTGATGTCAAAGTTCACCACGAACTCCCCGATTTCATGTCTTCTCGCGCTGGTGTTGCCTTGCGTCCTGGGGATGGTATCATCCACTCTTGGCTAAATCGGATGCTGTTACCCGATACTGTCGGGACTGGTGGCGACTCTCACACCCGTTTTCCTTTGGGAATTTCCTTTCCTGCTGGTTCTGGTTTGGTAGCATTCGCGGCGGCTTTGGGTGTGATGCCTTTGGATATGCCGGAATCTGTTTTAGTCAGATTCAAAGGTGAGTTACAGCCAGGAGTCACGCTACGAGATATTGTCAATGCAATTCCCTATGTTGCTATCCAAAAAGGATTGTTAACGGTAGCCAAACAGAATAAGAAAAACATCTTTTCTGGACGGATTATGGAAATCGAAGGCTTGCCAGATTTAAAAGTCGAACAAGCTTTTGAACTTACCGATGCGACAGCAGAAAGATCTTGTGCGGGTTGTACCATCAAATTGAGTATCGAAACTGTTGCTGAATATTTGCGTTCCAACATCGCGCTGATGAAAAATATGGTAGCGCGGGGTTATCAGGATGCAAAAACTATCATGCGGCGCGTTGCCAAGATGGAAGCATGGTTAGCAAATCCTGTATTAATGGAAGGCGATGCTGATGCAGAATATGCCGAAATCATCGAAATCGATCTGAATGAAATCAAGGAACCAATCGTTGCCGCACCTAACGATCCTGATAACGTGAAATTGTTATCGGAAGTAGAAAACGATCCGGTACAAGAAGTATTTGTTGGTTCCTGCATGACTAATATCGGTCATTATCGGGCAACAGCGAAAGTATTAGAAGGTGCTGGCGCAGTTAAAACTCGTTTGTGGATTTGTCCCCCTACTCGGATGGATGAAAAACAACTCAAGGAAGAGGGAGTTTACGGTGTTTTTGGTGCGGCTGGTGCGAGAACAGAAATGCCTGGTTGCAGTTTATGTATGGGGAATCAGGCGCGGGTTGAAGATGGCGTGACGGTGTTTTCTACCTCTACACGCAACTTCAACAATCGTATGGGTAAAGATGCCCAAGTTTACCTCGGTTCCGCCGAGTTAGCCGCTGTTTGTGCCTTACTCGGTCGTCTGCCTTCCGTACAGGAATACATGGATATTGTGGCACACAAAATTCATCCGTTCGCTGGCGATTTGTATCGCTATTTGAACTTCGACCAAATTTCAGGTTTTGAGGATGAAGGAAGGGTAATTCCTTTAGAAGAAATGCCTCGAATTGAGGATATTTTGGGAATGCCTACGGCTGCTACCAAATAATAGTAGGGTGGGCAATGCCCACCTCATCTGACAATTTTAGTAAAATCCTATTTTTGAAAAAGCTGAAAGATAGCTAGTAATTCTGGACCTTCTACTTGTATGGTTGAAGAGTTTTTTCTTGTAAAGGCTGTTTTCCCAATAAAAGAAACCGCATTTTGAGCAGGAATGGTAATCCTGATTACAGAAAAACCTTTATAGGAAATTGTATCAAATTTTGTTAATACTTGTGTTCTTAAAGGTTCACATAGTACAGATTTCTGAATTGCATCAGTTATTAGTTTTACATACTGTTCTATATTTTTGTTTTGAAGTTTTGCTTCTCTGTCAATACCAACAACATATCTTCCATTAATTTCAATAGGTTCAATTCTATCCAATTTTTCTATCCTCTCAGCATCTTGTTTAGAATCAGTTACTCCTATATGGATATACCCGTCCATATCTGAGCCTAAATTGGCAATACCACAAATTGTTTCAACAATTCTTACTAATAAATCACTATTTAAGCTTCTATTAGCTGATAAGTCAAGTAAACCCTGCTTACACTCGTACCTAGTAGTTTCAATACGAGAACGACGCAAAGAATTTTCAAAATCTAACGTCAACTCAACACCATGACCAAGTACTGAGGGTTCCCTCTTAGCAAAACAATTCTGAATAAGACCTTTAGTCTGGTTAATGTTTCTCTCACGATCTTCTGTAGTTGTGTAGTGACGACTTAAATCTAATTTCTGCTGAAGTCCTCGTAAAGCATTCATAATACCTGTTGGATCAGCCGGAGATAGATTTTGACGAACTATCAAATCGAAAAAAGCCATAAATATAGTATAAAATGCCGTTCTAATCGGGTTATTGCTCTTTGGATTAACAATGTGTAGCAAGCATTTTGGCTCTGAGTTATGAGCTTCGATAGTTTCTCTCATAATAGCAAATGTGTTGATTATCTCTTGAGCTAATTTTTTAAAACCATAGGTTGCTAAAGCACTTTCTATATCTTGAAAATATCTAGTTGTTTGATCGTATAAACCGTCTAATCGTTCAGTACTTACAGGTAGAGGCTTATGCAATAAAATAGATGCTGCAATATCAGCAATAATTTGTTCATCTTCACTTTCACGCAATTGCAATATTGTCAGAGCGCCTTGCTTGCACCATATTGTATCTTCGGCTTTAATTTTATAACCTTGATTAGATTGCTTTGAATCAATACTGATTTCAGGCATTTCAGGAAGACGTAGAACTTTTTGCGAAACGTCGCCTCGTAGTTCCATAGCAATTGTTCTTACCAATTCTGCAAATGAAGTAGTTACTCCTGCTTGCCTTCTTTCTTGACGGCTTAAGTGCTTTCCACCTGAATTGATCCTATTAAAAACCTCTGTAATATCTTCTTCTTCCATTGCAGTATAAATAGTGACTGCAAGTTGATAATCTAAAACGTCAGCACATTCTTTGCGAGAAAGAAGCTGTTTATTATTTTCTTCTTCTAAACAAAAAATTTTATCATCAACCAACTGCTTCGCATAAGAAAATTCATCAACATCAAAAAATTTGTCTTCAAACATAAATAAATTTTCAATAAAACTTAAAATTGCATTAAGGCGTTGCATACCATCTATAATTTCGTATTTGCCGCTACCGTGAATTTGCGGACGTTCTGCCAGCAAAATTAGCGGTATAGGATATCCTTTTAAAATACTGCCAATGAGCCTTTCTTTTTCCACAACTGTCCAAACAAGTTTTCGTTGATACTTCCGATTTACTAGCAAATTGCCTGAACGATATAGTCTATAGGCTTCAGTAACGCTCATCCCACGTGGAACAATACTCATATCTACTATTATTTTCCTAACAACTTAAATTCTTCAAATAAGCTTACACGCAGTTTTTGAAAAAAGCACTATGTCAGTATTATTTAATACACAAAGTCTGCGATCTATAGAAATCTTTATATTTTTTTAGAGCGCGAAGAAAATGCGTAATCGCTTTGCAATATAAAATTTGGTAAGAGGAAGATATTATTCTAAAGAGTGTGTGACTATCTTAAGACGCGATCGCACCCTCTTCATCATAAATGCGATCGCTCATTGAAAATCTTCTAAGAATTAATTTGCTCTATCCCTGTTAAATAACACTTATTTTCAGAATCTATACTAATATTCCAATATTCAGTAAAAGATCGCGGTTCAGGTTCACCACTTAGCACGTATCCTTGAGGAGATACCTTAAAATTGGTCATTTTTGCATTCACCTGTACTTTAAAAATATGCTTATCTTGTTCTTGTTTATAGCTAATCGGTGCAATTTCAAGTAATTCGGGTTGATATACAATATCATAACACTCTTCAAAATTAAGTATAAAAATATCTTTCTGTCTAGAACACAATGGCTCAGCAACGTACTGATTCATTTGAGTAAAATTTTTCATCGTCCAATCATACTGATACTGAATAAATAAGTGACTAACTTTTTCTAGTAGTCCTGATTTACTCAAACAGTGTTGATATTCCTGTTCGTTAAGTTCCGATTCAATTGAGATTAAACTCCAAATGTCATTATCTTTTACATAACTAGCAGAGTAGCGATTAGTAAAAGTTGGATTTGCAAGTGTAGTAAATTTAATTAAATCTAGATCGTCAGTAAAATCTTTTCTAAAGAATCGAATAGAGTTGTAAATTTCTCGTAACCAAGCAAAAGGTACTATTACACTCAATAAGAGTACAAACACAACTGCTAAACTATGGAGAGTCTTTCTATTGAGCGGAACAACTGAACCATCCCTGCCTCTTCCTACAGAAAAGCCTCCGCTACCACCAGCTCCACCACCTTTGTTGTGGACTAAAATTTTGTTGGCATAAAAGTTATGCTGAGGATTAATGGAAATAAGATTATAGACAGTAATAGGTTGATTTATATGTTCGATCGCACAGGTTCTTCCGGAACCGAGGTGAAAAGCGTATAATGAGATACTTTTATAAAGGTGACATTCCGATGGACTTTCATCTTGATACTCTACTTCAGCTTCCAAATGTAACAGTTGAAAGCTGCACACACCAGCCGAATGAAGT
>NZ_JBOFLP010000370.1:0-9643 GCF_051657925.1 Chroococcidiopsis sp. | reverse complement strand
CACCACTGTTAATTCAAGACATCCATTCTTGGACGCGCCAAGGAATCGGGGGCTTGCAAAGTGTCGTACTATATGCACTACCAGAACTCGATGGTGCGATCGATACCGTGCCTTTGGGTGGATTGGTGGGAGAAAAGATCTATCTGATCCCCGAACGAGTACGGCGTTTAGTAGCAAGATTGCAAAAATGGATTGCTTTGCGTCAGAAACCTGCGGCTGAAAGGAAAATAGCCATTATTCTCTATGGTTTTCCCCCTGGTTACGGGGCGACAGGAACGGCAGCTTTATTAAACGTACCGCGATCGCTGTTGAAATTCCTTCAAGCTTTAAAAGATCGGGGCTATACAGTCGGGGATTTACCAGAAGACGGGGAAGAATTGATCCGGTGGGTTAAAGAGGCGGATGAAAGGCAAGCTGAAAATTCCCGACTCCCAACTCCCGACTCCCGACTCCCGACAGTAACTACGCAGAAACTAGAAAAATGGCTTGGTTACTTGCAAACATCCCGAATTGAGAAACATTGGAAATCTCTATCTAGCAGCGGTATTAAGACTTACGGTGATGAGTTACTTGTGGGTGGAGTCCAGTTAGGTAATGTTTGGATTGGCGTACAACCGCCTTTAGGTATTCCTGGCGATCCGATGCGGTTGATGTTCGATCGCGATTTAACTCCCCATCCCCAATATGCAGCTTACTACAAATGGTTGCAGCAAGAATTTCAAGCGGATGCAGTTATTCATTTTGGAATGCACGGGACAGTGGAATGGTTACCTGGTTCTCCTTTAGGAAATACAGGCTATTCTTGGTCGGATATTTTGTTAGGAAATTTGCCCAATTTGTATATCTATGCAGCGAATAATCCCTCTGAGTCAATTTTGGCAAAGCGGCGGGGTTACGGTACGATTATTTCTCATAACGTTCCCCCTTACGGTCGCGCCGGCTTATATAAAGAGTTAGTAGCATTGCGCGATTTAATTGCTGAATATCGTGAAGATCCAGAGAAGAACTATGCTTTGAAAGAGGCAATTTGTAAGAAAATTGTAGATACGGGAATTAATACAGATTGTCCGTTAGAAGAAGCAAAGCATTTAGGAATTGCTTTTACACCTGAGAATGCACGGTTATTTAGTAAAGTCGTCTTCGATCGCTATTTATTACAGGTATACGAGTATTTGCAAGTATTAGAAAATCGCCTATTTTCCAGCGGATTGCACGTTTTTGGAGAACCACCGAATGCCGAACAATTAGCAAGTTATCTTCAAGCATATTTTGGCGAAGAATTATCAGTAGATGCAGTAAATGCGATCGCAAATGAGAAAATTGTAGGGGCGGGTTTAGCCAAAAATTCACAGTTAAGGCAAGAAATCTCTGTTCAAAACCCGCCCGGAGATGCGATCGCAAATGAGAAAATTGTAGGGGCGGGTTTAGCCAAAAATTCACAGTTAAGGCAAGAAATCTCTGTTCAAAACCCGCCCGTACCAGAGTTGAAAATTAAGAATTTCAATTTTCCACGATTAGAAGAAGCATTGCAAGTTCGCGATTTATTGATGCAAACTGATGAGGAATTAACCAATTTACTACGCGGACTCAATGGCGAGTATATCCCTCCTGCACCTGGAGGCGATTTGTTGCGCGATGGCGTAGGTGTGTTACCTACAGGACGCAACATTCACGCTTTAGATCCCTACAGAATGCCTTCACCTGCGGCATATGAAAGAGGAAAGGCGATCGCGCAAAATATTATCAGTCAACATTTACAAGAACATGGAGAATATCCCGAAACTGTAGCTGTGATGTTGTGGGGACTCGATGCAATTAAGACGCGGGGCGAGTCTTTAGGAATTTTACTGGAATTAGTCGGAGCAGAACCCATCAAGGAAGGTACGGGGCGAATCGTTCGTTACGGGTTAAAGCCGCTTGCAGAAGTGGGACATCCCCGCATTGACGTGTTGGGAAATCTTTCCGGCATATTTCGCGATAGCTTTGTCAACATTATCGAATTACTCGACGATCTATTCCAACGGGCAGCTATGGCTGAGGAATCGGAAGCAGAAAATTTTATCCGCAAGCACTATTTAGCCTTACAAGCGCAGGGTGTAGAAAATCCGTCAGCGCGGCTATTTTCCAATCCTGCAGGCGATTTTGGTTCGATGGTCAACGAACGAGTCACAGATGGAAATTGGGAATCGGGAAACGAATTAGGTAATACTTGGCGCGATCGCAACGTGTTTAGTTATGGTAGACAAGATAAGGGACGGGCTAGACCGGAAGTCTTGACGCAATTGTTGCAAAAGTGCGATCGCATCGTTCAAGGAATCGATTCTGTCGAATACGGTCTGACGGATATTCAAGAATATTATGCCAATACGGGTGGTTTGAAAAAGGCGGCAGAAAAGCAGCGGGGGAAAAAAGTGACTGCTAGCTTTGTCGAAAGTTTTTCTCAAGATACCACTCCGCGCAATTTGGACGATTTACTCAGAATGGAATATCGTACCAAATTACTCAATCCGAAATGGGCGGAAGCAATGGCGAATCAAGGTTCGGGAGGTGCGTTTGAAATTTCTCAACGCATGACAGCTTTAATTGGTTGGGGTGGTACTGCCGATTTTACCGATGATTGGGTCTACGACCAAGCCGCCGATACCTATGTTCTCGACGCAGAGATGGCAGAGAAGTTACGCAAGGCAAATCCCGAGGCTTTTCGTAATATTGTTGGTAGAGCGATCGAGGCACACGGACGCGGTTTTTGGAATGCCGATCCTGAAAAGTTGGAAAAGTTACGCCAGTTGTATGAAACGACAGAGGATGAATTGGAAGGAGTGAACAGCTATCAGTGAACAGCTATCAGTTATCAGTTATCAGTGACTAGTGGCTGGTGGCTAATACTTAGAAAAGAGTCCAGCTACTCACAAATGACTAATGACCGATCGCAATTCCGATCGGAGATTATCAGAATTCATGTCATCAAAACTGTGACAACTGAAGTCGTGCATGTAACATTTACCAAAGTCAATTAACTGGGTAAAAGCTGCTACTTCAGTTTGTACTAATAACCATTTTTAGAAGGCTGTAAATAGTTTTCACCGGATTTGCAATTTTCATATGCTTTAGAACATTTTTATTTAAGTTGCAAACACTTGTGAAGGCAGTCATTAGTCATTTGTCACAGCAATGTTTTCCACATCAGACTTAGCAAATAAAATATGCCAGACACGATGAACTAAGGTTGTGGACGCAGAAAATAGCGTGAATCCAAACAAGGGATGAAGCACGCCTAGAGGTAAGGGTGACTTCAGATGAATCGTGAGAAATTGTAGCCCCAGCAATATTAGCATACTTGTTGTCAGACTCCGCACTCGACGCGGATATGGGACTAGATACACCCACACCAATAAAACTAAAGACAATCCACTGTAACCACGCACCAGCCAAACATGAGCATTCCACCACTGAGGATTGTAAAAATAGGCGAGTCCAACGGTTAACACTTGGATAGTCAGGCAAAGGTTGAAAAGTACTGCTATTGTATAAAAACCGATTTGACAAATGCCGAAATTGGCGCACAACTTTGGATTACTGAAAATTCTGTCAAACAAGCGCTCAAACGTATATTTCGCAAATTGAATGTTTCATCCCGCGTTCAAATGGTAGCACAATTGCAAAATGCCCTAGATAGGGCATTCTGATGACTGAAAGCGAGAGCGAGTTATTACCTTAGATTGTGACTTGGCTGCTAGTCATCCAGTAAGTCGGGTTCTTGCTGCACGATTCTGTCATACAGAGGTTGAAAGCTAAACCAGCCGATGTGGTGAGAACCTACTTGGTTGTGGGCAATACTTGCTTGCTGAGAATCGATGACGCAAGGTTTACTAACAGCCTCTGCCATAAGTTGCGCTTGACAGGAACGATCCATTGTGATAAACCACCAAGCTGCTTCGTCTACTGTTTCTCCTACAGTCAGTAAACCGTGATTTTTTAGAATAACAGCTTTATTTTGTCCTAGTGTTTGGGCAATGCGCTTGCCTTCGGCTGGATCTAGTACGACTCCGGTATAGTCGTCAAACAAGCTGTGGTCTTCATAAAAAGCACAAGCATCTTGAGTGAGGGGATCGAGGAGGCGACCGAGGCTAGACCAGCTTTTCCCGTAAAGAGAGTGGGCGTGGGCAGCGGCGACGATATCGGGGCGGGCGGCGTGAATTTGGGAATGGATGGCGAAGGCAGCTGCGTTAACTGGTTTGTTGCCTTCTACAACTTCACCTTTGTCGTTGACGAGAATCAAGTCTCGTACGCGAATCTGTCCGAAGTGCATTCCAAAGGGATTGACCCAAAAGCAATCCCGGTATTCGGGGTCGCGGGCTGTGATGTGTCCGGCAATCCCTTCGTCGAAGCCATAGCGAGAAAAGAGGCGAAAAGCAGCGGCTAAGCGTTGTTTGCGATCGCGACGTTCTTCTGCAACTGTGGCAAAAGTTGGCGGTTCGGGTAGCTTGGGAATTGATGTGGATATTGTCATGCGATCGCCTCCTTTTTTTAAGGCTATGTACCAGCAAGCTAAAGATAGCAAAAATTACTCGCTACAGTATCGTATCTACGTAGAACAGTAAGCGATCGATTTAGTTTGCTGAGCTTGACCATCAATTGATTAATTCTACTTTACCGTCCAAAAAAACTTAGTAGTGAACTTCTTAATTTTATGTATAAATGTTGACAGAGATTTTAGGCATACATAATATATTTTTAAACTATATTATTTCTCTTCAAAATACTAATTTTTATTGTTTCTTGTCATGTAATTTCAACTCCTTGTCCAACCGCATCGGAAGCTTTCGGAGTAAATATGAGATTAAAGCAAGTCAAGCAGACAGATTTGTTAGTTTGTATAGGCTTTACGATTTTCGTTTTTCTCTTACGATTACCAGCTTTTTTTGAGTTTGGTATTAACAATAATGGTGATGAAGGTTTATATTTTTTAATAGCAAGAGATTGGATTGCAGGGAAACTTCCTTATACGGGAATTTGGGATAATAAACCGATTGGCATATACATAATTTATTTGCTCAGTATACTTTTCTTTGGTAACTCAGTTTTTTCAACAGCCATTAGTGCTTGCATTGCTGTGACACTGACGTGTTTTATTCTATATAAATTTGGTAGGTTAATCAGTGACCGTCAGCTTCAAACCGGACTAATAGCAGGCTTACTATATGCCACTTTTTCAACTGGAAACGACGAACTTGCAGCTAATACAGAAATTTTTTTCGCTGTCTTTACTACATTTTCATTCTACCAGTTATTTCAAGTCAATACTGAAAATTCAGTTCGTTGCAACTCCCTGAGGCTATTTATTATTGGTCTAGCAATGGGGATAGCATTATCAATTAAGCAAGTCATAATATTTGAGTTTATCGCTATTGTCATTTTCACCGCGATCGCTTTGCGGTTTTTGCCACCAAAAACTAAAAAATATCGGATTAAATACCTCTGCCAAAGTTATGTATTTCTCCTTTTAGGTTTTCTCCTTCCTACCATATTAATCGTATTCTATTTTTGGATTAACGGACACTTCAACGATTATATATCTGCTAATTTTACTGCCAACTTATTGCGCGTTACTGGTGAGAGAATAACATTAGCAAGCCTAGCATCAGGCTTAACAATTCAGATTAAGAGAAATTTATTTCTTCTATTGGGCTTACTCGCGACACCGATTTATATGACGACAATTGGTAAAAAGAATTTAGGTGAGAATAGAAAGCTAACTTATTTACTTGTGTGGATGTTTGCAGCTATTCTTGGTATTTCTTCTCCTAAAAGTTTTTATCCTAATTACTTTATTCAAGTCTTACCTTCTTTATCTTTGTTAACTGCTTATTTAATTAATAGTGCAATCTCAAAAATAAATGAAAACGCTAGCATTCAGAAAATAATTTTATTGAGTTTCGTTTTAGTAACGCCAATATTTAATAATTTGTATCCTCAAATCCAACTCAGTGGGAAATATGTCTACTTTCGCAGCATTAAAGGAATAGAGGATTGGGGTAATACTCCTTCTGCAATTGCTAGATACTTAAATCAACGAGTTGCCTCATCAGATTATATATATGTCTTTAACTATCATGCAGTAATTTACTGCTTAGTACGAGCTAACATGCCAACTAGATATGCGTTTCCCTTATTTATTACTACAAAATTAGCAAAGATTACTGGTAAAGATCCAGCCAAAGAGCTAGATGCAATTATGGCAAAAAAACCGCTTTACGTGATTAAATCGAGCGTTGGAGCTGAAAATAAAAATATCTTAGACAAAATGAACAATTATCTCCAAAAAAACTATAGTTTGGAGAAAAGTTTTGTAGATCTAGAAAGAGAAATTCCAGGTAGAGAAAGGCTACAGATTCAGCTATATAGAAGAGTTTAACAGTAAAAACCTCTGGAAAAGTCGAAAGTCGGAGAAGAGAGCTGAGGGAGCTGAGGAGGCTGAGGGAGAGTCGCCCAGATGAGGGAGAAAGAAATTTAAAATCTTTACACCCCACACCCCACACCCTTTCTTTACTGATAACTGATAACTGATAAGCCCATTTTGCTATATATTAAGCGATCGCCCTTTAACTATCAGAAGATTGGATAATAAGAGTAATTAGGAACTAATAAGCAAAGAGGTTCTCATGGCTTACGTATGCGAGATTGGCACGGGTCAAAGAGCCTACCTCGACAATCAAGGTAAGCAAACAATTGTGACTACTGCTAGTAGTAGCCTCGGACAGCAGCAACAATCGAGTCAAAGTTTTGTGACGGGAAGTTGGACAGCATCCCCAGAATCATTCCGAAATGCTAGCGGTGCGATCGTCAAAATTACGACTAGTCAAGGACAATACTTTATCCAAATCCAGGGTAATAGTATGGGCATGATGGCTGAATCTCCTTCACTTCAAGGCGCTCAACAAATCCAACTACAGCATGTCGATTATATTCCTACCTCATTGATGCCACCGATGGAGCCAATGAAACCGATGGAGCCAATGAAGCCTATGAAAATGGGTGACATGGAAATGAATATGAATCCAATGCAAATGCGCATGGGTAACATGGAACTGCGCATGGATAAGGCAGTCTCAGGTACGCACCGCTTTTGCAGTCAGTGCGGTACGGAAGTCAGTCCGAGCGATCGCTTCTGTTCTGCTTGCGGACATCGCTTGCAGTAATTCATAAGTTTTAGGGGGCGTACAGCTAGCTGTACGCCCCCATCCATAAATACCCTATTAGCCTTTTTTAGCTTTTAGAATTGTTCGGTCTGACCAGGCGTACCGCCAGATTGCGTCAGATAGAAATTCTTGGCTCCGTCATTTTGATAAACGCAATTAATTTCTGGAGAAGTGCCTAAATCTCCCGTAAAACCAAACGTATTCATTCGGTTTTTGCAATCTCGCACTTGTTCGTTAGTCACTAATTTACGGTCTTCTAAAAGATTCCAGCTGTTGGTTCTCAGCACGCAACCTGGGCGCATACTAGGCTGAGATACATACACGTTGAAGGGGTTGAGAGAAACAAATAGTCTAGTATCCATGACCATTGCACTAGCGCCATACTGCACGCACAGATCGGCATTAGGTGCGGCGCGATCGATAAACTCGCGAGAGGCAACGTTTCTAGTGTCGGTAATTGTCGTGGAACTAAAAGCAATGCCAATACCAATTCCTAAGATCAACACAGCCGCCAGTACCATAACCGAAAGGTAATTAAAGGCAGTTTTGACTGGTGAAGACTTCGGAGCAGGTGCAGTTCTAGTAGTAGCTTTACGTTTCATCATTAGGGATTAGGGTAAGAAGAGAGCTGAGGGAGACAAGGAAGCAGAGGAGCAAGTCGCAAGTCGCTCTTTCGCAATTCACTGACTTCTACCTTCTGACTTCTTTTGTCTTTTCATAAAATTAAGAAGTATGAATTTGTAGTTCGGACTAAAAGTAAGTGGATTTTCAAGTTGGCACGTTAAAAGCAAGAAAGAGTTATATACAAACCCTGATAGCAGATAGTTTAACGATATTTTGGGGCGATTGGCTAGAATTACGGGTGCGGATTGCCCAAGTTGCTGCTTCAGGCTTAGTGTCGCCCTTGATTTATATTTTGGCGTTTGGTCTGGGTTTGGGAAGTTCGTTGCCCAAGCCTGCTGTAGGTGATAGCTATCTAGAGTTTATCTTGCCTGGCATGGCGGCGCTATCGTCCATGACCATTAGCTTTGGTGGCACGACATTTTCAATTTGTGGCGATCGCCTATTTGCCAAAACCTTTGAGGAATTGCTATTAGTCCCCGTTCATCCCCTTGCCTTACACATGGGTAAAATGCTAGCTGGAGTTGTGAGGGGGTTAATGACTTCAGCGGCGGTGGTTTTAGTAGCGGCGATCTTTACTGGTAAGGTTTGGAGTTTTCTCAATCCCTTATTTTGGCTGCTGTTAGTTTTAAACTGTGCTGTCTTTGCAGGTTTGGGGGTAATAGTCGGCTTGAAGGTGCGATCGCTCGAAAGCGTAGGTTTGGTTAACAACTTTCTCATCGTACCAATGTCATTCCTGGGAGCCACATTTTTCGAGCCTGGGACGCTACCAGGTTTCCTCAAAGTGGTTGTTTACCTTTTACCACTAACCTACACCAGTATGGGGCTAAGAGCGGCTGCATATTTACCACTATCGCAATTTCCTTGGTATAGCATTCTAGTTTTATTCACAGTCGCGATCGCCTTATCTCTTTACGGTGCTTACTTGTTCTCCCACCAGCAAGATTAGTCAGTTATTAGGGAGCAGGGAGCAGGGAGCAGGGAGCAGGGAACAGGGAGCAGGGAACAGGGAGCAGGGAGCAGGGAGCAGGGAGCAGGGAGCAGGGAGCAGGGAGCAGGGAACAGGGTGTAAGGTTTAGGGTGTAGGGTGTAGGGTCTAGAGTTGAATTGCGAGTTGTGAGTTGTGACTTCTCGCTTGTCTCCCTTGTCTCCCTTGTCTCCTATAATTCCGGTGATATGAGCAATTTCAAAATCTTAGCTGGGTTATCTAAGTCACCTACGAGTCTTCGGACTGGGTGAGGCCACGCTCTGACTAAAGTAGGGGTAGCAGAAACTTGATATAGTTCGGCTTGCTCTGGATGTTTAAAGACATCGACAACTTTTAAGGTATAGGGATGGCGTAGCGATTGTTCTAGCAGCTGATGTAAAGTCTGAAGGATTCGCTCTGTATTTACACTGTGTCCTGCTACAAATAAGCGCAGCACGTAACCTAGCTTTTCGGAATATTGAGATTCTGCTGGGGTTGCCTCTGTAGCTGTGACTGTGGTTTCTATTTCCGGTGCTTTTAGCTCCGTCTGAGAGAAATTAGCAGTCGCATCGTATCTCATATGTGGGGTAGCAGTGGATGGATCGAACCGCACGATCAAACCACGATCGTCCCACAATTGGGGAAAATAAGCGCGATAGGTAGCTAATGCGATCGGATCGCAAAATTCTTCCGACCAAGGAGCTGCCTGCCACACTGATTCTCCGACATCAAAAACTGCATTGAGTAATGCCTGATGGCGCATCACTAATGGATAAGCTTCAGCAAAGGTTTGGATGTGCTGAGTCTGTGGATCTAACCAACAATCTAGCGTTGCTGTGTAGCAAGGAACGAGAAA
>NZ_JBOFLP010000369.1:0-22354 GCF_051657925.1 Chroococcidiopsis sp. | reverse complement strand
TGCACGCACCTCAGCCGCAAGATTTTGGTATCTGTGAATCTACTCGCAGTCTTAGCTTAATTTTGATGACTGGACGCAGTTATTCACAACATAATACTGTAGTGTACAAAGAAGGCGATCGCTATCGGGGAATGCCGCACCGGAATTGTATTTTAATGCATTCAGCTGATGCTGAAACAGCAGGATTGCAAGAGCATCAGCGCGTCACGGTACAGGGTGATGCAGGCAAAATGGAAAATGTAGAGATTATTTTTGGTTCCGTGCGACAAGGAACTGCTTTCATGTTTTATCCCGAAGTCAATGCAATATTTAAAGCGAGGATCGATCCCAAATGTGGAATTCCCGCCTTTAAGCGAGTGCCTATTTTTGTGTATGCTTAGCGATCGTCTCCGTCAACAACATATAGAGTATAACCAAGTGATACTCTAGAATTAGAGCTACTATTTGTGCGTACTAGTATGAATTTCTCGCCACGACTGCAACAAGAAGTTGAAAAATGGGCAAGCCGTCAAGGAATCTCATCTGAAGAGTTTATTTTGATAGCAGTTGCAGATAAGATTAATGCTTTAGATCGTCAAGCTGCCCGAAAGAACAACGATCTACAAGACTCTGAAGCAACAAGTGGAGAATCACCCCAGCCGCCAAAAGTCTATCGTAAAGAAGGTATTTTAGTTCTAGATGTCGAGCTACCAAAAAACTTCGATCTCAATGCCGCGATTGATGAATTGCGAGAAGAACGCATTCGGGAACAGATAGATCGGAGATGCGATTGCTAATCTCGTACAAGTTCCTGAGTAATATTTTAGTAGGTCGATCGCACATGCAAAATACATCTGAATATCTCTGTGCTTATTGTGGCGAATCTAATTCCACGTTTGTCGATCTTAGTGGGGGAATGCAGCAATCTTATGTGGAAGACTGCCAAGTTTGCTGTCAGCCTAACGTACTTTATATTTATATTGACGAGGATAATTTGGAAATAGAAATTAGTAGCGAACCTGAAAGTTAAACTGATTTATTCTTTCACTAAATTCATTGCTGCTTCTACACCTAAATTTACTTTTACCCACCCATTTCTTGCTGAAAGCGCCGATTGTTAATTAACGTCTCAAAATCCGGATCGGCTTGTGCTTCTTCGCGGTGGCTGGGATTGAGTTTGATTGCTTGCTGCAAGTTCTCTAAGGCAGATTCGGCTTGTCCTTGCAAAGCATAACAGGCAGCCTTATTGTAATAAGCATTGGAATAATCGGATTTAATTTGTAGAGCGCGATCGAAACTCGTTAATGCTTCTGCATCGCGTTCTAGTTGTACGAGGAGATATCCTCTAGAGTTCCAGGCTTTGAAGGAGTCGGGATTAAATTCGATCGCCTTATCGTAAGATGCGATCGCGTCTTCATATCTTTCTAATACCTCCAATGCCATCCCCCGATTCAACCACGCTACCGCACTATCGGGTTTAATTTGTACGGCTTTGTCAAATGATTGAAACGCTTCTTCATGACGCTGTAGTTTTCCTAAAGCGACACCGCGATCGATCCAAGCTTGATAGTATTGTGGGTTAATTTCTACTGCCTTATCATAAGCTGCGATCGCTTCAGCAAGTTTGTTCGCTCTTCCCAACACGATACCTCGTTGGAACCAGGCTTTCTGATCATTTGGTTCGACTTTGAGGACTTTATTAAACGCTGCAAATGCACCTTCGTAGCGTTTTAATTCTTTCAATGCCAAACCTCGTTGATACCAAGTTTCGGGATTGTTAGGACGAACTTCCAATACTTTATCGTATGCCGCGATCGCTTTTTCGTATTGTTGCAATTCCCAATGTGCCATTCCTAGTTGGTACCATACATCGGGGTTATCGGGTTTCAATTCTAAAGCCCGATTGTAGGCAACAACAGCAGCTTCGTATCTACCTTCAGCAAATAAAGTATTACCTTGATTCACGCAATCTTCTGGGTTAAGGAATAGGTGCGGTTGATTCGATTTCAGGCGTTCGATTTGCGCTGTTAATTCCTCTAGCTTTTCTGTCATTTCGGCAAATGCTGCTTCTGCGATCGCTTTGGGGGCAACCTCTGCTAAGTTATGCAAAATCAACTCTTTTTGAGTTGTTGCCTCCGATTGCAAATCTTTCAAGAAACTAGACAGCGTGGTTTCTAATTTATCGATTGCTTGTAGCGTTCTGTCTTTACGAGTTTGAATTTCTGATTGAATGCCCGAAAGTTTATTTCTCGCTTCGGTTTCCAGTTCTGCTATGCTTTGAATCGTCCGATCTTGTTGAGATTTAATTCCAGCTTGAGTATTTTCTACCTCAGACTCATACTCAACTTCTCGCGTTTTGAGGTTTTGAATGGCTTGCTCGATTTCCGTTTGCAGTTTTGTTCCAGATGCAGAAATTTGAGCGGCGATCGCTTGTCGCAACTTTGCTATACTTTCTAGTGCCAAATCATTTTGCTCTTGAAACTTCCGTGCTGTTTCAGTTTTAATTTCAGCTAACTGGGGGGCAAATTCAGATTGTAGCGATTTGAGATTTTGTAAAATTGTGTTTCTTTCCGCTTGCGCCTCCGTTTGGATAGCATTCAATTGTTGCTTGTAATCTGCCTCTGCCTGTTTTAAGCCTTGAATCACAACGTCTCGCTGCTTTTGAATATTCGATCGCAGTGCCGATAGTTGCTTCACAACATCTGTTTCCGATTTACTCAAATTTTGCAAAATTGTATCTCTCTGTCCCCGCACGTCTGCTTCCATTTCTGCTAGCTTGGGCGCGAACTCTAGACTCAATCTCTCTAAGTTTTCTACTAATAAATTTCTTTGAGTTTTTGATTGCTGTTGTAACTCATTGAGCCGCGCCACAAATGCTGTTTCCGACTGTTGTAATTTCCTCAAAATACCGTCTTTTTGTCCCTGTACTTCTGCTTGTAATGCAGCTAGTTGAGGCGCAAAATCCGCACTCAGTCTTTCTAAATTGCGGATTGTTAAATCTTTCTGATTTGCCGCCTGCTTTTCCAGTTCAAACAGTTGAGTAATAAATGTACCTTCTACTTGCCTGAAGTTTTGTAGAGAACTATCTTTTTGCTCGACAATATCGGCATTGAAGGCATTAACTTGAGTGTCAAAATCTGTTTTTGCTTGCACAAACTGTCGTAAAACAGTATCCTTACGCTTTTCTATTTCTGCTTGTATTACCGACAACTCACCATCAAACTCCGATTTCACTTGCTCGAATTCTTGTAACGTCAGAGATTTTTGTGCTTGTGCATCTGCTTGTAATGCTAAAACTTGAGTATCAAAATTTGTTTTCGTCTGTTCAAATTGTTGTAATGCAACATCTTTTTGTCCTTGCACATCAATTTGAAATTCTGAGAGTTGGTGAGTAAAAGCAACTGCTAATTGTTCTAAGTTGCCTAGAATAGCTTCTCGTTGCTTTTGAGTCGTCCCTTGGATATCATTTAATTGTTGAATAAAGTCTTGCTCCGATCGCTTCAAATTCTGCACGATCGCATCTTTTTGTGCTTGTACGTCCGCTTGCAATTCCATTAGTTGAGGTGAAAAATCAGCCCCTAATTGTTCCAAGTTACGTAAAATTAAATCTCTATGTTTTTGCGCTCCTAAATGTAAATCTGTCAGTTGTGTAGAGAACTGATTTTCTAAATTTCCTAATGCTTGTTTAGAAGTATTAACTTGAGCTGCTAGATCCGATAAAACTTGATTTTTAGTTTGATAAACTTCAGAGATTAACTGAGAGAGATTATTTCTTTTGGCATTAATTTCTTGGTGTAAAGTATCTGCCTCATTATCCATATCCTCAGCGATACCTTGGGCTGCACGCAACAGCTTTTTCACTTCTTGGTTAGCAGTATTTAGCTTACTTTCTAACTCTCCTACCTCTTTAATACGTGCTGCAACCAAATCGGCTACCTCGCGCACCACCGATCGCCGTAGCAAGAACAGAGTTGCGATCGCCAAAGCTAAAATGAGTACTAGGACGGCAAGCAGAATGTTAAATATCGTTAACGTCTGGCTAAATATGCGATTTGCTTCTGCTTGGACTTGCTGTTGGACTGGACTTTGTTGAGTTGGACTTTGTTGTGAACCTGGCTGTAACTGCGCTACCTGTCTTTCTTGGCTAATGTTAGTTTGGGTAGCTGTTTGGGCAAAAATGGGCTTATTAGCGCTAGCAACTCCAGCACTTGCAATACCTACAGACAGTAGGAAAGTAGAGAGAACCTTTCCACTACGGGATACCAGTGTCAAGACTTCTGAATGCTTGCGTTCCATCAGTACTTCCTTTGTCTGTTTGAGAGGGACAGCTATATCCAAATATATCGTTCCTAGTTAAGTATCTCTCGAATGGGGAGTTGGGAGTCGTCAGGGCGGGTTTTGACCCCAATTTTCTGGCTTTGAGTGTCAAACTCTTGGCTAAACCCGCCCGTACAGGGTAGTCGGGAAAGGGTGTAGGATGTAGTCATTGCTCGCTGATAACTGACAACTGACAACTGATAACTGATTCTTGCTGATAACTTAATAACTTATAACTGACAACTAGTCACTATTCCCTGCTCCCTGCTCCCTGCTCCCTAATAACTGACAACTGACAACTGATAAAGTGGCAACATTAGCGATCGGCATGATTGAGACTGCGGGCGTTCCTGCTGCTGTGGAAGCTGGGGATGCGATGTGTAAAGCGGCGCTGGTAACTCTTGTTGCATACGAAAACACAGATCTCGGTCGCATTACAGTTATCATCAGAGGAGCTGTTTCTGAGGTGAATGTAGCTATTACGGCTGGCTTAGCGGCTGTATTGCGGGTTAATGGCGGCGAGATCCTTTCCCATCACATTATTGCTCGTCCTCACGAAAATTTAGAGTATATCTTACCAATTCACCGCACGGAAGATGTAGCTCAATTTCAGCACGATATTTGCTTTCCCCCACCTTTGTCGGCGTAGAGGGAGCAGGGAGTAGGGAGCAGGGAGCAGGGGAAGAAGAAACAAGGGTACAGGGAGATTTATGGGTCAAAAAGTAGCATTTTGGTTAATTCCCGCCGCCGCCGATAGAATCTTCTTTCAGGAAGTTATCGATCGCCTTGCTGAAAACTACGCTGCTTTCTCCTTCACGCCTCACGTTACCATTTACTGGGGCGAATTTGGCGAGGATGAATCTCTAACTGAAATCTTAGAGCAGGCAGTTCGAGGAATTAAAGCTTTTAGTTTACAGTGCGATCGCGTCTTATATACAGACCAATTTACGAAAACTCTTTTCGTCCAATTTCATCCTAGTAAAATCTTAAGTCAGATTACAGAGTCAATTCGGAATCACTCCCAGTCCCCTGCCGATTTTACTCTCAATCCCCATCTCAGCTTGATGTACAAACATCTCGATGCAGATGTAAAACGATCGATAGCTGCAACCATTTCTCTACCCAGAACCGAAGTTTTTTTCGATGAAATTCAAGTATTGCTGACTCCAGATACCGCTCAATCGCAAGCAGATATTGAAAATATTAGCTCGGTTATCAGTTATCAGTTATTAGGGAGCAGGGAGCAGGGAGCAGGGAGCAGAGAATAGTGACTAGTTACTACATCTATGTCTGCAATTGTTTAAGAGTGTAGTTGAGCAAGAAACAAGTATTTGTAATAATTATTTACTTTTTCTTTGATTGCTTTTTTGCCTTGCGGTCGATATAATTGCATTCATCGCTACTAAATACACTATTTCGATAAACTAACCGTAGATTAAGGCGATAGCTTGTAGAACTGCGATCTTGGATGTAAAGACTATCCTTTATGGGAGATAACTATGGCGATTCAAAGCGATGTGGAATTAGGTACGCATAGACCAACTCAAACTCGGCTCAAGATTCGCATACCCAAAGGCTTGCATGGCGAACCAGTCATTTCTCGCCTCACTTCCCAGTGTGGAATTACTGTCAATATTTTGGCAGCTTTACTGAGTGCGAATGGACGCGATGATGGTTGGTTCGATTTAGAACTCCATGGCACAAAACCTCAGATTGGCAATGCGATTACCTATTTGAACGACTTGGATTTAGAAATTTGGGGACAGTCTACGCCAGAAGAAGACGGCTGGTAAGCAAGTCAAAAGTCAAAAGTGAAAAATTCGTAGGGGCGGGTTTAGCTAGAATCCTTAATAACTAACGAAGATCTCTAACCAAAACCCGCCCGTACAAATAAAAGTACGATTTTAGTGGGGCGATCGCGCGTACAGGTAGACATGCGTATTGTTATACGATCGTCTTGACGCTGCTAGTGTATGCCTGATGGAATTTGACATCATCTCTCAAGCCAAAACTCCAATTCTGGAAGCTCTTTGGCAATGTGCAACTCGAATCAATCATGCTCCTTTCTACACCCCAGGACATAAACGGGGAGAAGGAATCACCCAGCAGCTAGTGAATTATTTTGGTAAAGCCATATTTAGTGCTGACTTACCAGAATTGCCGGAGTTAGATAACCTATTTGCACCCCAAGGAATCATTCAGGAAGCGCAAGAATTAGCCGCAGTCGCATTTGGAGCGGAAAAAACCTGGTTTTTAGTCAACGGTTCTACTTGTGGTGTAGAGGCAGCAATTTTAGCAACTTGTGGGGTAGGAGATAAGATAATTCTGCCGCGTAACGTGCATAATTCAGCGATCGCAGGTCTAATTCTCTCTGGTGCTGTCCCTATTTTCATTGCTCCTGCATACGATCCGGTGCTGGATATCGCTCACAGCATCACTCCTGAAGCAGTAGCCGCAGCCTTAGCTGAGCATCCCGATGCCAAAGCGGTGTTGATGGTATATCCGACATATTACGGCGTATGTGGCGATCTAAGTGCGATCGCTGCTGTAGTACATCAACACGATATTCCTTTATTAGTTGACGAGGCTCACGGTTCCCACTTTGCCTTTCATCCCGAATTGCCTACCCCTGCCTTAGCATCTGGAGCAGATTTAAGCGTACAGTCAACTCATAAGGTTTTAGGGGCATTTACTCAAGCCTCAATGCTACACGTTAGCGGCAATAGAATAGATCGCGATCGCCTAAATAAATCTTTGCAACTATTACAATCTACCAGTCCCAGCTATTTACTTCTAGCCTCCCTAGATGCCGCGCGGCAACAAATGGCATTATACGGGGAAGAACTGATGGCGAAAACTTTGCGTTTAGCGGATGAAGCCAGAAACCGAATTAGTCAAATTCCCGATCTTTCAGTTTTACATCTGCCAGCAAAAAGCTCAGGCTTTGTTGCACTTGACGAGACGAGACTTACCGTCACCGTCTCCGGTTTGGGGATCGCGGGATTTGAGGCGGATGAAATCTTGCATCAAGAATTAGGCGTTACAGCCGAATTACCATCTTTACAGAACCTCACGTTTATTATTTCCTTGGGCAACACAGTAGCAGATATCGAGCGACTGGTAGAAGGTTTTGCTGTTCTGGCTGAAAGATTTAACCAAGAAAGTCAAAAGTCAAAAGTTAAAAGTCAAAACCAATTCGGAATTCCGAATTCCCCACTCACACCGCGTGAGGCTTTCTTTGCTCCAACAGAAACACTACCATTTCATCAGACACGCGATCGCATCAGCGCAGAACTTATCTGTCCCTATCCTCCAGGGATTCCTATTTTGATGCCAGGAGAAATCATCACCTCAGAAGCATTGGAATACCTACAACAGATTCAAGCCAGTGATGGCTACATTACCGGATGCACCGATCCGAGCCTCACTCAGTTAAAGGTAGTCAAGAAGTGAGTTGTAAGTCGTAAGTCGTAAGTCGTAAGTAACTGCTCAGAAGCTCCCTGATAACTGATAACTGGTCACTGGTCACTGGTCACTGGTCACTGATAACTGCTCCCTGCTCCCTGCTCCCTGCTCCATTAGGTAATTCCATAGTGAATGTAGTCCACCCTTCCTGACTTTCTACCTGAAGCGTTCCTTGAAGGTGTTCTACCAATTTTTGTACTAAAGTTAGTCCCAGTCCCGTACCCCCTTGT
Organism: Chroococcidiopsis sp.; assembly: GCF_051657925.1. NCBI lineage: Bacteria > Bacillati > Cyanobacteriota > Cyanophyceae > Chroococcidiopsidales > Chroococcidiopsidaceae > Chroococcidiopsis > Chroococcidiopsis sp. Next base: position 14,363 of record NZ_JBOFLP010000369.1, on the reverse strand, counting down.
TTCCAGCGATCGCTGTTGTGAATGCGATAAAATTTTTCAAAAATCTTTGGTAATTCTGCTGCGGGAATTTCTGCTTGGTTGCGCACAGTAAAGATCGTGCGTGTAGTTGGTAGTTGGTAAGCGGTGCAAGGCGCAAGATGCGGCTGCACGCTTACGACGATCGCGCCTCCCATTGGAGTATATTTACAGGCATTGTTTGCTAGTTCGGCGATCGCTCGCTCCAAACTGGCGCGGTCTGTCAATATTTGCGATAGATTGGGATCGAGCCGAATTTCTAGTAATTGTTGATTTTCTTGGGCGCGAATCAAAAAAGGCTCCATAATTTGGGGTAGCCATTCCTGCAAGTTAACAGCTTCTTGTACGAGGATGGGATAAGACGCTGTTTCTAATCTTTGCAGATCGAGTAGTTCGGTAATTAACTCAGCTTCTCGATTGCATTCTGCTTGCAAGATTTCTAAATATCGCTGTCTTTTTTCACTACTAGGAGAAGTTTTTAACATTTGAATTGCCATTTTCATATTGGCAATCGGCGTACGTAACTCGTGAGAAACAGTGCTTAAAAAATCATCTTTGAGTTCGTGCATTTTCTCCATTTGCACCAACATCTGTTCTTGCTCGATTTGTTTTTGGTGCATAGCTTCAACCTGCTGTCGTTCGCTAATATCCTGAAAAACTAACATCGTACCTACAATGTTTCCTCGGTCGTCTTTAATTGGCGAAATGCGGTCGTCAATGGGTATTTCTAAACCATTTTTATCAATCAGTTGCGATCGCTCTGAAATCTCGACTGTTATTCCTCTCTGTAAAGCTTGTTGAATTGGCTGTTCTGAGATTATAGTTTGTGTCGGGATAATTTTGACAACTTCTGTTGCTTCTTTACCGCAGGCATCTTGCCGATTCCAACCAGTTAAAGCTTCTGCGATTGGATTTATAAAAGCAATTTTTCCTTCTGTATCGCTAGCAATTACGCCATTATTAATACTTTTCAATACAGTTCTCAACCAGTATTTATTTTGTTTGAGATTTTGTTCTATTAAATATTTATTTAGTGCGATCTCGATTGTTATTTTTAGTTCTTGCTCTCTAAAAGGTTTGATAATATAACCAAAGGGTTGTGTTGCCAGCGCTCTATTGACAATGTATTCGTCAGAATTTGCAGTTAGATAGACCACAGGAAGCTCGAAATTATGGTGCAAAACTTGAGCTACCGCTATGCCGTCCATATCTCCTTGCAAGCGAATATCTACGAGTACTAAGTCTGGTTTGAGTTCGCTAACTTGTGCGATCGCTTCTTCTCCAGTTGCGACAGTTTTACAGACATGGTAACCAAACTTTTGTAGCCGATTTTCTATATCTTTGGCAACGATCCCTTCGTCCTCAACCACCAATATTTTTGCAGGAATATTCATTCTTTTGTAAGCTCAGTCTAGATCGAAAATCTCACTATGAATTCCGTACCAAAATCTTTTTTAGTTAATTCAATATTTCCTTTTAGCTGGTTGGTTAATATATTGACTATTTGCAGTCCTAAAGATTTAGTATTTTGCCAATCAAGTTCTAGTGGTAATCCGATTCCATCATCGCTGACTTTGAGAATGACATGATTATGAGGTTCTTGAGATGGAGATTGAACTGTAATACAAATTTGCCCAAACCGCCTCTTTTTGAAAGCATGTTTCATTGCATTTGTTGTAAGTTCGTTAATAATCAAGCCGCAAGGAATAGCAATATCTATACTGACCCAAATTGGTTCTGTTTCAAGTTTTAAAGTAATTCGTTTGCAATTGAGATTAGCAGTGTCGTAGGTACTGTGTAAATTATTAACTAGTGTTTCAATATAATCAGCTAAATTAATTTGAACGAAATTCTGAGATTGAGAGCGATACAAGAGATCGTGAACCAGAGCCATAGAAAATATCCGAGTCTCACCCGATTTGAGAATTTCTAGTGTTTGGCGATCGCTTACGTAGTTTGTTTGCAAACTAAGCAAACTAGAAATAATTTGTAGGTTATTTTTAACGCGGTGATGAACTTCTTTCAACAAAAAATCTTTTTCTTGTTCTACAGCTTGAATGCGTGCTACTGCTTGCTTCTGCTCGGAAATGTTGCGATTAATTCCAGTCATCCACATCGCTCGATCGGCATCATCATAAAAAACTTTGCCTTGTCCCGCCAACCAACGAACATTACCATTAGCACTAAGAATGCGAAATTCTTGCTCAAATTCTCCCGTTCTTTCCAGCGCGCGGGTAATAGCTTCGCTGAACGAAGCACGATCTTCTGGATAAATGCGATCGAGAACAGCTTCGTAAGTACCTGCAAATGTCCCAGGTGCGAGATCGAATAAAGCCTCTTGTTGCAAAGACCACTTAAGTTCGTGCGTATGCAAATTCCAGTCCCAAATTCCTATCTGCGATGCTTCTAAAATCAAATGCAACCTCTCTTGACTCTGGCGGAGCAACTCTTCACTACGTTGGCGATCGCTAACATCGCGCACGACTTGAGAAAAACCTTGAATTTGTCCGCCACTATCTTTGAGAGCTGTCGTGACGACATTTGCCCAAAACTTAGAGCCATCTCGTCGTATCCGCCAGCCTTCCGTCTCCATTCGCTCTTGCGCGATCGCTGTTTGTAATTCCTGTTGGGGAATACCGCTTTCTATGTCGGCATAGGTGTAAAATCGAGAGCAGTGTTGCCCGATCGCTTCTCTAGCTTTATAACCTGTAATTCTAGCCGCTCCTGCATTCCAACTGGCAACTATTCCATCAGCATCGAGCATGAAAATTGCATAATCTTTCACACCCTCAATTAGCAGACGGAAACGTTCTTCACTTTGGAGTAAAGTTGCTTGGCAATGTAACGCTGCTACTTGGCTCTGTTGCGCTCGCACTCTAGCAGAGTTGAGGATAGCAATAGCAGTACAGATACAGATGGCTTCGAGAACGAAAATCGTTAGGCGCAAGCCTTGCTCCCAACTCGCGATGGATAGCACGTATTGAGGAGGGAGGAAAAAATAGTTGCATAAGATTGCTGCGAGTGCGGTTGCTGCTAATCCCGCTCCCATCCCACCACACCAGGCGCTGACCAAAATCGCAATGAAAAACAGCATAAATGGGCTTTCTTTATGGATTAGGGTAGTGAGAAAGAGCGTGACAAATAAGGCGATCGCCACTGCCAACACTGCTACACCGTAACGCCAAAATAGAGATTTACGCTTAACCACTGCTCAGAAGTTTTTCCATAAAACCATTAGATCGGCTCCAGATAATAAGCATATCTGTTTCTCGACTTGATTTTGTCCGTAAATTCTCTGAAGTCGCTTAGTAATAACAGCAAACCTTCATCTGTGTCCCCGTGCTTCCCCTCTTGCACGAGCGCTTGCTCTTGTGATAAACGTAACTCAGTAATTGTACTGAATTTAAAAGCTATGTTGCGATCGCATCTGTAGTTTTTATGCAGTCGCTTTTATGTCAAAGGCGATCGCAATTCGATAAATGTCGATTGCTAGTAAACTTGATATAGTTTAAGTCCGATCGATACGATTTGAGAAACTTTTTAACTATTCAACTATCGGAGGTTGCAAGTCATGGCATTAGCAGTGATTAAATTTTCGTCTGAAGACTGTGGGATTTGCCATAAAATGTCTTTCTACGATCGCAAAGTTAGTGAAGAATTAGGCTTAGAATTTATCGATGTCAAAATGCAAGATACGACAACTTATCGCAAGTATCGCAAGATTTTATTAACTCAATATCCAGATAAAGCCGAAATGGGATGGCCCACTTATATTATTTGCGATACGCCAGAAGGCGACTTCAAAATTGTTGGCGAAGTGAAAGGGGGTCATCCCAAAGGGGAGTTTAGAACGCGCTTGCAAGAAGTCGTGTCTGCTAACTAATGCATGAAAGCAAAAATTCGTAGGGTGCGTTATTTAACGCACCTACCATAATTCTATTTCAGACAATTTCAAACGATTTTATCTCTAAGACCGGACCGATCATCGCTAAGCTCATCACATCTTCTTTTACCTCTCCAGCAACTTTCACTTTTTGTCCGTCCTTCAGTAATTCCTTTGCAGTCCCTCTAGGAATCTCGTATGTCGTGCCGTCATCTGCAACCAAAGCCCAAGCCCCAGTACCAATATCGCGCCGCTCGATTGTCCCTGTAACATTAATACTCATACAAGTTAGTCTGTGTCGTGTTATTACTCCTATCTTAGGAGCTGGGGGCTACAGGGCTAGGAAAACCAGGAAATCAACCACAAAAAATCCCCCCTTTGGAGTAAGGAGGGGTGAGAGATGTTGCGTCTCTATTGGTCACTGGTCACTGATAACTGACAACTGGTTACGCTATCTGTCCTTCACCTTTCATTGCCAACCAAGCGATCCCATAACAGGCTAAAGCATTACCAATCAGAAAAGTACGAGCGATCGCCCCACTTCCCAACCAGCCTAAATCGGGTGCGATAAAGGCACTGATTAACAAGCAGCTAGCGACACCTAAAGCCGTACCGACAGCAAATTTCTTCCAACTCGGATTTCCTAGCAGTAACACGATTAACACGAAGGGAATTACTACGCTGGCAAAGAAGGGGTTTAACTCCGAGTATCCCTGAATGGCGCTACCGAGTTCGGGAATGGAACTTCCTAGCAAACGGAAGGGCCATTGAGGTAGGTCGAAGATATAAAAGCCTTTGAGGAAGAATAAACCCGAACTGCCTGTAATTAACCCCCATGACAGCGACCAACTCCAGGTAAAGGGGAAGTAAACCCGCAAGAACCAAGCCAAGAGGTAAGAACCGAGTACCATCATGACTTTAGGTAATAACGCCACTGCACCACCATCAATCCAAAAACGGGGGTTGAGGTAGCCGTTATCCCGCAGCCAGCGGAAGAAGTCTTTGAAGGTAATTTGTCCGCGCACGGCAAGTTTCACGGCGGCGGATGCATCTAAATGTCCCGCGCCGTAGTAGTTGAGTCCGTCATCTTGCACGACTCTGGCGGACTTTTGCAAAATGCTTTCTACTTCATCTGGGTCTTGTATCCCAGCAGCTTTAACTAAGGCGGCGACTCCGGCAACGTGGGGAGATGCCATGCTGGTTCCTTGGAATCCGGCAAATACTGGTTCTTCCGTATCTGGATCGACAGTTTCTTGGACGATTTTGCCGGAATTACTGCCACCAGGAGCAGAAAGATCGATTCCTGCACCGAAGTTAGAATAGGGGGCTTTTTCTCCCGCTGAATCGATCGCCGAAACTCCAATTACGTGAGGATAGCGGGCGGGGTACTCGGCAGCGTTGCTATTGGCATTGCCAGCAGCGGCGACGACTACGACACCTTTTTGATGGGCATAGGCGATCGCTTCTTTCATGATTTCGCTTTCACCACCACCACCTAAGCTCATATTAATTACGCCTGCGCCGTTGTCAGCAGCAAAGCGGATGGCTTCGGCAATGTCGGAGGTCGTACCCGTACCACCTGCACTTAAGACTTTCAGGGGCATGAGCGTGGCTTCATAAGCCACACCTGCGACACCATAATTGTTGTTGGTTGATTGCGCTACCGTACCTGCTACGTGAGTCCCGTGCCCGTTGTCGTCATCTGCCTCAACATCATCATTTACAAAGTCGTAGCCTTTGACAAATTTGGTATTTTTCAGGTCTGGAACTTGACTAATGCCCGTGTCAATCACAGCAACGGTTACGCCGCTACCTTTGGTTTCATCCCATGCCGACTCAATGCTAATACTACGCATGTTCCATTGCTGACCGTATTGGGGGTCGTTGGGAACCTCATAGGCACGGTAAATGTAGTTGGGTTCGATATATTCGGTATATTTAGCGATTTTGGAGTTTCTCAGGCTAGTAAGAGTCTGGCGATCGCCTTCCACAACATATACATTATCTGCTGCGGAAAACTCACTATTGAGCCGAGGCTTGACTTTGTATTGCTGCGCGATCGCGTTTAATTTAGCTTCTATCTCCGTATTCGGCACATTTTCCCGAAAATCTAGCACAATGGACTGATATTCGCCTTTAGCTGCCAACCCTTGAAAGCTTGACAGAGCAAACCACAGCCCGCCAATAAACAAACACAGTAGAATAAACTTTTTCATACCTGCAATCCATCTGTACTGAAGCGGCAGTAGCTTAATCTACAAGATAACTCATGCGATCGTCCTACGAACAGATGTTGCAGAATTCTTACAGTTGTCAGTTGTCAGTTATCAGTGACTTGTGCCTGGTGACTAGAAGAAGAGTTCCATTCTGCTAGCCAATGCGTTACTATCCACTCACCATTCATTCTCTAAATCCCATTACAACTTTAGTTGCTTGAGGGCAGTTTGCAGACTTTCAGCGATCGAACGCTTCAAACCAGCAGGAATTACCATTCCAACGAGCGCAGAGACTCATAATTCAAGTCAAGCATTCATCCCTAGCGCTTTTTGCAATAATATCCGATCTTCTAACTTAGCTTGAAAACGTCCATTTTCAATATCGCGAATCCAACTCTGGCTTTTACCCGTTAGCTGTGCTAAATCTCTTTGGCTCAATCCTAGTTTTTTTCTTGCCTCAATAATATATTCAGTAGAAAGGGCTACTTGCGATTTTGACCTAGTTTTGCGGTTCGTCGTTCGTTGCTTCTGCTTAGATTTCGCGAGTTGTTGTTCCCACTCTGGAGGTAGTTCAAAATGTAAAATCCGAGCATTCATTAATCGATTCCACTTACCACGAGGGGCCGCATCGGTCAATCGAGTGCTATTGCTACCATCATCAATCCAAAATTCTAATGCAGCTTCCGCATCTTCTGGAATATCGACTAACTTAGCCCACAAAGGTTGAATCTCTGGTGGATAGGTCACAGGATCGAATACAGGCTTGAGTCCGTAGCGATCGAGTACCTCTAAATCGTTTTCAAATATTCTTAATAGGCGTTGGCGATTCTCCGGTTGCAAAGATATCTGGCTCAGTTTTCGTTCGCCGTAGGCTACTCTCATGAGAGTGGGAACCGTAACGCGCTGCTCTTTACCCATTTTGGTTTTAAATAGCAACCATAGCATCATCCGCGCTGCACCCTCATGCTGCTGCCAAATACTCATCACGGCGCTGAGTAGGGCTTTGGGTAAAGTACCGTACTGATAGAATGCAGTCCGCTCTTTGCAACCTTGCCGATTCAGAAAATGCTGCGCCCACTGACCGATTTTAATTTTGAAAGTCAACCCAACCAGATGTTTGCATCCCAAATCGTCTTCTTGAAAGTGATGTTGAGTGTCCAGTAAATGCCACAAACGACTTTTTTCCAGCCGAATTCCCTTAATCTTTCCTTGTTGGGGCAGATCGATACAAGCAATTAGCTTGCAGGGTTGTTGGGCAAGTTCTTTAATCAGAGCGAGTTTAGTCAGTTTGCTCAGGTCTTTGCGCTTGTCCAGTCCCAAGTATTCCTCAATCTGTCGGTCATTGATAATGAATTCCTCTTCCCAAGGACGCTCTAAGCTTGTAACATGAGCGGCGTAAATTAAGTGCAAGCAGGCAGATCTAATATCAAATGTCTCGATCGCAGATAATGCTCGATCGCCTTTAAGCGCAACTGGCGGTTCCAAATCTAAGCCGTCTGTAATTCGGAAGGCGATCGCACCCTTACCTCCATGAATTTGCCGCTGATAGTACAACTCTCCCGCAGCATCGATTTCCCAAGTAAGAGAGTGTCGCTGTGCTAAAACATTGCACAATTCCCAACTAGCGATCGCGGAAGCAAAAGGATGGCTTTTACCGTCGGGAAAAAGATCGAGGCTAGGTACGGTTCTAAGATCAACCTTGCATCTACCTTTCTTCGCTTGCCAAGGAACCGGAGAGTTTACAGGGCAAGAGTCTACACACTGCGGCCCAAGGGAGTCCTGGCAGTCATGACACAAGCTGGGATCGATCCAATACTCACCCTCTATAATTTTGATCGCACCTGTAGGACACTGAGGCAGGCAGTTGTCACAACGAATACAGTGCTTAGTAATGGCGTAAGGCATGGTATTGCGCGGTTCTTTTTCAAAAGATGCTAGCTTTACTGAGTGCTATGAATACGCGATCGCCGAAAATTTTCTCTACTAAGATTTGAACTCCTCGCCATCCAAGAGTTTTTCTCGAAGCTATACTCTTACGAATTATCTATAGTAAATATATTTAATCTGCCAGTTCAGATATTTTTGTTCGCTTTGAGCCATTAAATAAAGTCTTAATATTTTATAGCAAAATCATTGAGTATCTGGCGTTAAAAATTGGCTGCTTAGTTAACTATATCAGGGCAGATAGAGACAGAAGACAAGAGCCGCAGAGAATAAAAACATAGGACTGAAGACAGCTTTTCTAGTAAGCTAGGCATGAGCTGCAAAGTAAAAAATATTGTTAGGAATGCTTGACTTTCAATTTCTTTTAAATCAAAAATTTATTGTTAGAAATGCCTGACTTTTTGCCTCAAAAGAGTTAGTTAATTTGCTTTTTGTATCCTCTCACACAGATTTTTCTCAATTTATATAGTGCTACTCTAATTTCACTGTAGGGTGAACATTGGCACCCTACACTTATTTAGCTTCTTTAGGTTCATCATAGGTGGGCTACACAGATTGAGTTTCGAGTACAAAAACACTAGTACCCCTACCTGTAAATACTCATACCCCAGCCAACAAATACTAGTACCCCCACCCTCAAAAAACTTTGAATCTCTTATTGCTGAAGAATTTGACTGATTGAGTACAAACTTAATTAATTTAATAATTTCGATCTTGGGCAAACGAACCCTTAGAAATGAGGTAGCTGATATAAGACTGTTTATCTACAACAAGACAAACAGCGAAGGCACATTTTTACGACACGATCGCTACCTAGTTAATTCATACTGAGATGAAACTTAAAATCTTCAACGTTCTGACAGTTTGTTTATTGACATTAATAGTGCTTTCTCCAGCTTTAGCGGTCATGAGTGCGATCTGGAAGCACCATCTCGATTTTGTGGCAACTCAGCATTTACTGTATGCGGTTGCAAATAGTCAGCAATTAACTACCAATAGGGAAAATATAATCATCCATATCTTACTAGAGTTCGTGCTTTTTACCCCCATCATTCTTGGTTTAGGAATTGCCGTGTATGACAGGTATGTGATTTATCGTGCCGCTGTGTTGAACAGACAAATTGAAATATTAGAAAGACTGTGGCAGCAAAATGCTCATACAGAGGAAATTATTTTATGAAACAAATTCCAATTTCTATCTTGACTCTGATTGCTGGCATCGTAGTTACCGTAATTAGTTTATGGGTAGGTCAAAATAATACTCTACTACCAGAACAAGCTTCTGCACAAGCGCCATTAGTAGACGATTTCTTTAACGTCATGGTCGTTATTGGTACTGCTTTATTTTTGGTAGTCCAGGGAGCAATTATAATTTCAATCGTTCAATTTCGTCGCCGTCGCGGAGATAACGGTGATGGACAGCCAATTGAAGGTAACTTTCCCTTAGAAATTTTGTGGACGATAATCCCAGGAATTATCGTCATTGGACTAGGAATTTACAGTGTAGATGTTTACACCGAAATGGGAGGAATTGATGCGATCGCCCATCACGCAGTTGCGCACGAAATGACAGCACAACCCAATCCTAACCCGATTGGGATTGGCTCTACACCTACAAAAGAAGGCAAACCGCCGGATGTAGTCGTCAATGTCAGTGGAATGCAATATGCTTGGCTGTTCAACTATCCCAATAACAGTATTACTGCTGGCGAACTGCACGTTCCTATCGGTCAAGACGTATTGCTCAACATCTCCGCTAATGATGTGATTCACTCGTTTTGGGTTCCCCAGTTCCGGTTGAAGCAAGATGCAATTCCAGGTCAAGCCACACAATTGCGGTTCGTCGCCACAAAAACAGGAACGTACCCAATAGTTTGCACCGAACTTTGTGGCGGCTATCACGGTAGTATGCGTTCTTCCGTAATCGTCCACACACCAGAAGAATTCACTCGCTGGCTGGAAGAAAATCGCACCGTTGCAGTTAATCCATAGTCGGGAGTCGTAAGTCGGGAGTCGGGAGTTGGGAGTCGGTAATTGGTAGTTGCCCCTCTGCTCCTCTGCTTCCTCTGCTCCTCTGCTTTTCCCTCACCCCTCACCCCTAACCCCTCATTCATGACACAGCTAGAAACTCCAAAAATTACAGAAGTCGTTGCCCATAGCGAAGCGCCCAAGACGTGGAAATGGTACGACTATTTCACCTTCAACATCGATCATAAAGTTATTGGGATTCAATACCTAGTTACAGCTTTTGCGTTTTATCTGATTGGCGGATTAATGGCGATCGCCATGCGGATTGAATTATACACGCCCGATTCAGACGTTCTCGATCCGAATCTCTACAACGCTTTCATGACCAATCACGGCACGCTGATGATCTTTTTGTGGATTGTCCCTGCTGCAATTGGCGGATTTGGTAATTTTTTAGTACCGTTGCTGATTGGGGCGCGAGATATGGCGTTTCCCAAGTTAAATGCGATCGCTTTTTGGCTCAATCCTCCCGCTGGTGCGTTATTGCTGGGAAGTTTCTTCTTTGGCGGTTCTCAAAGCGGTTGGACTGCTTACCCACCCTTGAGTTTAATTACGGCAAATACTGCCCAGTCGATGTGGATTCTTAGCATCGTTTTAGTCGGGACTTCCTCGATTCTGGGAGCATTAAACTTTGTCGTCACAATTTTAAAAATGAAAGTACCTAGTATGAAGTGGACTCAATTGCCACTATTCTGCTGGGCAATTTTAGCAACTTCTGTGTTAGCCCTAGTTTCTACTCCAGTGCTGGCGGCGGGATTGGTGCTGTTATTATTCGATATCAACTTCGGCACTTCTTTCTTTAAACCGGACGCGGGGGGAAATGTGGTGCTTTACCAACATTTGTTCTGGTTTTATTCCCACCCAGCAGTATATTTAATGATTTTGCCCATTTTCGGCATTATGTCCGAGGTGATTCCGGTTCACGCCCGCAAGCCGATTTTTGGTTATAAGGCGATCGCCTATTCTAGCTTGGCGATTTGTGTTGTGGGTCTATTTGTCTGGGTACACCACATGTTTACCAGCGGTACGCCTGCTTGGATGCGGATGTTCTTCACGATTTCCACTCTCATTGTTGCCGTTCCTACAGGAGTGAAGATTTTTGGTTGGGTAGCTACGCTTTGGGGTGGCAAAATCCGCTTCACCAGCGCCATGCTATTTGCTATTGGGTTACTATCAATGTTTGTAGTTGGCGGACTAGGTGGTGTAACGCTGGGTACAGCTCCTTTCGATCTGCACGTCCACGATACATATTATGTCGTCGGTCACTTCCACTACGTCTTGTTTGGCGGCTCCGTATTTGGCATCTATGCCGGAATTTATCACTGGTTCCCCAAGATTACTGGACGGATGATGAATGAAACCTTGGGACGAATTCACTTTGTCCTCACCTTTATCGGCACTCACTTGACTTTCCTGCCGATGCATCAACTTGGTCTGCAAGGAATGCCGCGACGAGTCGCCATGTACGATCCTCAGTTTGCCTACATCAATCATATTTGTACCTTTGGCGCGATCGTTTTAGGAATATCTGTACTGCCATTCTTTATCAATGCTGTCTGGAGTTGGCTGTATGGCTCTAAAGCAACAGATAACCCTTGGGATGCCCTGACCTTGGAATGGACGACCAGTTCGCCACCCGCGATTGAAAACTGGGAAGTTTTGCCTGTCGTAACTCACGGTCCTTATGATTATGGCAAAAGCACTGCTGAAGTTAACGAAATAGCCCAAACTGCCTTGATTTAGTCAAGGAATTACGCGATCGATCTCCCTAAGACTATTTTGCTTTTTAAACTACGGCAGAAAAGATCCCCCCAACCCCCCTTGAAAAGGGGGGCTTTAGAAGCTCCGACTTTTTTCAGACTCATGCAGGACGAGAACTGCAATTCCGCCTCCTCTTGGAAAGGAGTGAAAAAAGGATCGTTCATTTCCCCCCTTTTTAAGGGGGGTTAGGGGAGATCGAGATCTGCGACTCAAAAAGCGTATCTCTTGCGACAATTCACCCTTGCATTCAGGAAATTGAAATTTATGCAGGATTCATCTTTTAACGCATCAGAAATAGTATTTGATTCAGCCACCCTAGAGAAAGTGGTTGTCTCTCACGAAGAACATCCAGACTTTCGGGTATTTGGACTGTTGACGTTTCTAGTTTCCGAATCTCTGATGTTTGGCGGCTTTTTTGCTACTTACCTAATTCTGCGCGGTGCGGCGACGGAGTGGCCCCCTGAAGGTACGGAAGTAGAATTACTCGTACCCACCATTAACACGATTATCCTAGTCTCTAGTAGTTTTGTCATCCACTTGGGCGATACGGCGATTAAGAAGAACAATGTCGCCCGAATGCGGTTGTGGTATGCCGTCACTGCTCTAATGGGCGCTGTTTTTCTGGCAGGTCAGATATACGAGTATCTGACACTGGGATATGGGTTAACTGCTAACGTGTTTGCCAACTGTTTTTACTTAATGACTGGCTTTCACGGTTTGCACGTATTCGTAGGCTTGTTGTTGATCTCAGGCGTATTGTGGCGATCGCGCCGTTTCGGTCACTACTCTGCGACTAAGCATACTGGAATTGAAATGGCAGAAATCTACTGGCACTTTGTAGACATCATTTGGATCGTCTTATTTTCGCTGCTGTACGTCCTCACTTTGTTTTAAAGGGGTGTTTTGTGAGTCATTTTCAGGTAGATCGAGAATTAATGGCAATCAGGGCATCCGAGCAATTGCCGCAGGACTAGGATCGACTCCAACCCATTTTAGATAGTCGGCAGGACGATTCTAAAATTAGACTCGATCTCAATGCCTATGCTGCTTCTGGATTGATTTTGGCAAGGTTAGGAAAGACAGAGACAGCGAAAGAAGTGAGTGCGAGGGGGAACGAAATTGACAGCAAAAAAGAATTTGGTGGCGGGGTTGCCTGGGATATCTTGACCCAACCACCAGATGAAGACGAGTAGTTCACCATAGCTGAGATTGCTATATGGCAGGGTTGCAATGAAACACCGAGATTTTTTAGTCACAGGAGATGGGCAATATCAGGTCTGCAAGCCATATAGAGAATGGGACTTGCTCAGAGAAACCTATCGGTTGCATCGCTTTTTGACAGAAGTGGAAGATGTGCTGGATCGAGCCACCGACGAAAACCAATGCCTGCCTGAACTACGCCTGCTAGTGCGGCGACTGGTCGTGAATTCCTACTGGATACACGTTCAACATCCAGAACCTTGCCCTAAAACGGGAAATGCAACCACACTCTTGTACGACGAAATAGGTTATCCGTTGACGGTGCAAACGACTACCCTATCACCTGGAACGATATCGCCGATTCACAATCACGGTACGTGGGGAGTTGTAGCAGTACTCCAAGGTGAGGAAAAAAATACATTCTGGAAACGCTCTCCTGTAATGGGGTCGCTTAACAGGATCGCACGGAGTGGCGAGATGACTTTGCTCCCTGGCGATATTATCAGCTTTACACCTGATGCGATTCATTGTGTTGAGGCGTTGGGAGAGGAACCAGCAATTACCTTTAGCATCTACGGTGAGACGCATCATTCCCGACGATTTCAGTTCGATCCCTTAACCTGCTCGGCTAAGAATTTTTAGGGAGCAGGAGGAAGAGAGCTGAGGAAGCTGAGGAAGCTGAGGGAGAAAAAACAACAAATGACTAATGACCAATGACAACCTTCACGAATGTTCCATAACTCAATACGACAGAAATATGACAGAACAACGCCAAGAGCTATATTTCAATCTAATTGAGCGTCTGCTTAGCTGTCCCAACGGTCAAGAGCCGGAAATTTTAGATGCTCAGCCAGATTTACTGGATGCTGGTTTAGTCAAAACAATGATGCAAGTAGCAACGATGATGGCACACCAAGATAATCAAGATGCTGCCAAGTTCTTAATCCATGTTGCCCGTCAGCTAGCAAAACAATTGGAATTATACCCTCAACTTAATTCAGTGACCAGTGACCAGTGACCAGTGACCATCATCAACCACTCACCACAAATGACTAATGACCAATGACCAATGACCAAAAAGGAGTTAGAGATGGAATTGACTGCAACTGAAGCGCAACAGCTAGCATTAGATTTTCTCATGGAAGATTTGAATATTCCTCTGGAGGATCGAGAGTGGTTTGACATCCTCTCTGCTCGCTTCGTTGGCGAGAGCTGGTATGTTGTTGAAATTGGTGTTGAAGGATTACCAGATAAGTGGCACGTTCAAGTCTACGATACTAAAGAGTGCGACCCTAACTATACCTTTAGCTCTCCTA
>NZ_JBOFLP010000368.1:0-13394 GCF_051657925.1 Chroococcidiopsis sp. | reverse complement strand
CACCCCACACCCCACACCCCACACCCCACACCCCACACCCCACACCCCACACCCCACACCCTATTTACTACTAGCCACTCTCTACTGATAACTGACAATGAAAATTGATACTAATTTACATTTAACCTATTGCACTAATATTCATCCTGGGGAGGGGTGGAGCCAAGTTTTTGATAACCTCCAACAGTACATTCCCGCATTGAAGCAACGGCTAGCTCCCAAAAAACCATTCGGGATTGGGTTGCGTTTGGCAGATGTGGCGGCTAGAGAATTGTCAACAGAAAATAATCTGATTGAGTTGCGATCGTGGCTGCGCGATCGCAATTTATATGTTTTTACCTTGAACGGCTTTCCCTATGGCGGATTTCATCATCAAGTGGTGAAAGATCGGGTTTATGCTCCCGATTGGTCTATGTTAGAGCGGTTGAATTATACGTTGCGACTGACAAGAATTCTGGCGGAGTTGTTGCCAGATAGGATAGATGGTGGTATCTCCACATTGCCGCTATCGTATAAACCCTGGTTTGAAGAAAATTCAACGACTCGCGCATTTGTTTACAGTATTGCCAGCATTCACATTGCGCAAGTTGTTGCAGAAATGGTACGTATCCGTGCCGAGACGGGTAAATTGCTGCATCTCGATCTAGAACCAGAACCGGATGGATTAATTGAAAATTCTGCCGAAGTCATCGATTATTTTCAGACACAACTTCTGCCTGTAGGGGGAAGATATTTAGCAAAGCATCTGGGAATTTCTCTAGCTGCAGCCGAAACACGCTTACTAGAACATGTCAGAGTGTGTTACGATACTTGCCATTTTGCTGTGGAATATGAAGAACCTGCGACTGTATTTCAAAGATTTCGTGCCGCAGGAATTCAAATTGGTAAGATTCAACTCAGTTCTGCCTTAAAGCTAATTGTTCCCGAATCAGCCGAACAGCGCCGCCAGGTTGTAGAACGGTTGCGTCCGTTTGCGGAATCGACCTATCTCCATCAAGCGATCGCCCGCGATCGCAATGGTAAACTCTATCGGTATTCCGATTTAGTCACTGCCTTACCGGATTTAGAGCAGATCCCAGCTTGCGAATTGCGAATTCACTTTCACGTCCCGATTTTTATTCGCGACTATCAATTTTTGCAGTCTACCCAAGACCACATTAAAACCGTACTCGAACTATTGCAACGCGATCGCATTTGCAGCTGTTTAGAAATTGAAACCTACACCTGGGATGTTCTTCCAGAAGACATGAAGCTAGATTTAGTCAGCTCCATCCAACGCGAATATGAATCAGTTGTTAGGGAGCAGGGAGCAGTAATCAGTGACCAGCGACCAGTGACCAGCGACCAGTGACCAGTGACCAGTGACTCTTGACCAATGACTCTTGACCAATGACCAATTATGCTAAAACTCTACGGTGGCGTTCTCAGCCGTGCTTCAATCGTGCAATGGTATTTAGAAGAATTGCAGCTTCCTTATGAATACGTACAGTTAGATATGCAGGCTCAAGATCACAAACAGCCTGAGTTTCTGGCTATCAATCCGATGGGAAGATTACCAGCGATCGCAGATGGAGATTTTCAACTCTGGGAATCTGGGGCGATATTGTTGTATCTTGCCGAAAAGTATGGCGATCCGATCGCTTTTGAACGGCGAGCGCTCTTAAATCAATGGGTTTTATTCGGTAACTCTACGCTTTCTTCAGCAATTTTCGTCAAAGAAAATCTCCACGAAGTACCAGAATTATTAACAGCAATTCATCAAATTTTGCAGCAACAACCTTTTTTAACAGGCGATCGCTTTACTGTAGCAGATGTAGCAGTAGGTTCGCTCTTGGCTTATATTCCTATTATGATGCGAATGGATGTCAGTGCTTATCCAGATGTGGTAAACGACATCAAGCAAACAATGACCAAGGTAGATCTCAATTTATATCCTGCTGTTTTGGACTACGTGCAACGGTTGACTGCACGAACAGGATTTCAAAAAAGTATTGGATCGCGATATAAAGGCTAATCGCTTATGAAAAAGACTGTCGTACTCAACGTCGTCGGCTTAACATCCAGCCTCTTAGGACAGCATACGCCGTTTTTATCCAACTGGGCGGCGCGAGGACAAGTCGTACCAGTTAAATCGATGTTACCTGGGGTTACTTGTTCGGTACAGGCGACTTATTTGACAGGGAAATATCCTAACGAACATGGAATTGTTGGTAATGGTTGGTATTTTCGGGACGAGTGCGAAATTAAGTTTTGGCGACAGTCTAACAAATTAATTCAGGCTCCCAAAATTTGGGAGGTGGCGCGATCGTACGATCCTACATTTACCTGTGCGAATTTGTTCTGGTGGTACAATATGTACTCTACGGTTGATTATGCCGTTACGCCACGACCGATGTATCCGGCTGATGGTCGAAAAATTCCCGATATTTACACCCAGCCAGCCAACTTGCGATCGCAGCTTCAAACTGAATTAGGTCAATTTCCCTTATTTAATTTTTGGGGTCCTAACACCTCGATAGCTTCTACCCAATGGATTGCTAATTCAGCTAAATGGGTGGAAGATCGCTACAGCCCCACACTATCGCTGGTTTATTTGCCTCATTTAGATTATTGCTTGCAAAAGTACGGTGGGGAAGATGCAAGTTTGATAGCAAAAGATTTACAAGAAATTGATGCCGTTTGTTGCGATTTGATTCAATTCTACGAAGCGCGCGGCACTCAAGTCATGGTTGTGTCCGAGTACGGGATTACATCCGTGTCTCAACCCGTCCACTTAAATCGAGCTTTGCGGGAAAATGGTTTATTAGCAGTACGAGAAGAATTAGGGCGGGAATTACTGGATGCTGGTGCAAGTATAGCCTTTGCAGTTGCCGACCATCAAATTGCCCATGTTTATGTTAACGATCCAGCCTACATCCCCAAGGTACGCGACATACTAGAAGCAACGGAGGGTGTCGAGCGAGTTTTAGATGAGGCAGATAAACCAGCTTACCATCTCGATCATCCGCGATCGGGAGAACTCATTGCGATCGCTAACTCAAAGGCTTGGTTTACCTATTATTACTGGCTGGACGATAGCCGCGCTCCCGATTTTGCTAGAACAGTAGATATTCACCGCAAACCCGGTTACGATCCTGTCGAACTGTTTCTCGATCCTCAGCTCAAGTTTCCCCGAGCGAAATTAGGCTTAACTCTACTCAAAAAGCAGTTAGGTTTCCGCTACCTCATGAATGTTATTCCTTTAGATGGATCGCTTGTTGGTGGTTGTCATGGTAATTATACAGGGTTGAGCGAAGGTCCACTTTTGATTACACAACAATCTGACTTGCTAAAAGATCGCGAAGTACTCGAACCAAGAGAAGTCTTTTGGTCAATACTTCAGCATCTTGAAGAAGTCGTAAGTCGTAAGTCGTAAGTCAGAATTAGCTGACAACTGTTCCCCGTTCCCTGGTAACTGATAACTGACAACTGATAGCTGATAACTGAAAAAGGGTTTTTGCAATGGGAAAAAGGGCTGGGCGATCGCTCAAAGCATCTACTATCGGTATTAGTCGCGCTAACCAATCACTGCTCAATTTTGAGTCTAAACTTTCTCTTGCTGATGAATTGGAAATCTCTCGCGCTACGGTACAAAAATTTTTCGTTGGTAAACCGATTGGACGGGAAAACTTTCACAAAATTTGTCAGAAGTTACAATTACCTTGGCAAGCGATCGCGGAAATGCCAGATGATGAATTTAGTTTAGAGGAGTTGATTGTTACCTCAAAAGATGATGTTGAGACGCTTGTAAAAGATGTTAGGCAAAAAACACGCACCTATATTGAGTCGAAGTGCGGTATCGTGCGCATCCTGAATATGTCTCAACCTACTAAACTAAATGATATTTTTACCAAGGTAAATGTTTTAGAGAAGATTGGTAGAAACCAACGCTTAAGCATCAACGATTTACTGAGTGTTCGTCTCGATTGCCATTCGAAACGTTCGCATTTTTACCCCGATATTTCCCAGCCAATCCCAGGCATAAAAGCAATTGAAAAATATCCCAAATTGATAATTTTGGGCAACCCTGGTTCTGGCAAAACCACCTTTTTAAAATATATCGCAACTCAGTGTATTCAAGGACGATTATTTGAGGATCTGATCCCAATCTTTATTAGCTTAAAAGTTTTTACCGAATTAGAACATCACCCAACGCTGTTAGAGTGGATTTCAACGGTTTTTGATAATTATGGAGTCGAACCAAATACTACTAAAGATTTGCTAGTACAAGGAAGGATGTTGGTTTTATTAGATGGACTTGACGAAGTTAGAGATATAGATAGCGAAAGAGGTTTAATTGCAATTAATAGCTTTTACAATCAGTTCGACCGTAATCGCTTTATAATTACTTGCCGGACAGCAGCTCAAGAGTTTACTATTGAAGAATTTGTAGAAGTAGAGTTGAGAGACTTTGACGATAATAATATTGCTGAATTTGTTAGCAAATGGTTTGCTCAAAAACCAGATAAAATACCCAAATTCTTACAAACACTAAAGTGTAATACATCAATTCGAGAATTAGCAAATAATCCCTTACTACTGACACTACTATGCTCAATATTTGAAGAAACTAATCTTCCTGCTAGTCGATTAGAAATTTATCGAGAAGGGGTCGATCTCCTTTTAAGAAAGTGGGATGCTAAACGCAACATTGAACGGAAACAAATTTATCAAAATCTATCAGCACAACATAAAGAAGAATTACTCAGTCACATCGCATTTACCTCTTTTGTAAAAGGTGAATACTTTTTAAAACAGCAAGAACTAGAGCAGTATATCATTAACTATGTAGAATCCGTCTTGCAGGGAGAAAAAATAGATTTGTGCGATAGTACAGCAATACTCCAGTCGATTGAAGCCCAACATGGATTATTGGTAGAACGAGCGCGAGGCATTTATTCATTTTCTCATTTAACTTTTCAAGAGTACTTTACAGCTAGAAAAATTGCTCACTCTCCGCCTCAAACGTTAAATTTAACGTTAGAACGACTGAGCGATCGCCTAGTTACAGATAAAAGATGGCGAGAGGTTGCTTTATTAACTGTAGGAATGCTGAAAAATGCTGACTATTTCCTATTGATGATGAAGCAAAAAACTGACAATTTAATATTAGACCCAAGCTTGCAAAGATTTTTACAGTGGGTGAATTGCAAAGCCGCTGCTGCATCTGTTAATAATAAATCTGCTACAGTTAAAGCTTTTTATTACGATTTAGCGCTCGCTCATATCTTATCTCTTTTTGGTAGTACTTTTGAGATTTCTAGAACTTTAGAAGTTAACTTTAATCGCACTCTTGAACCTAGTCTTGCTCTCGATCTTGCTCTCGATCGCACTCTGCTTTTGCCTGAATCTATAAATCGCGTTTCCGATCCAGAACGCATGATTGAAAGAGTATTAAACCGGGCAATATTTCGCGCTCGTAATAGCGAACCAGAGCTAGCACGAGAGTTGCAAAAAATGAAACAGCAGTTATCTAACTTAGGGCGAAACAAACAACAGTTTCAGCAGTGGTGGCAAGTTAATGGTAAAGCTTGGACGGAGCAATTAAAACAACGAGTCCTGTTAAAGCGCAATATTGGGCATAATTGGCAGTTCAGCCAGCAACAGAAACAAATATTGAAACAATATTATGATGCCAATTTATTATTGGCAAAATGTTTAACTACTAGTTTATTTGTTAGTTGTGAAGTTCGAGAAAAAATCGAACATACGCTGTTATTACCATTCATTGAAACTAGTGAGTAGGATATTAAGGCTAGGTACTTTTGTACCTTCGCGCCGAATTAGGGATTGTATAATTGATTACCAAACCTAGAGTTGAGCGATCGCGATCGCTATACGATTTGGAGTATAGAACTACCATTTCATCAATTATATTGGTAAATAGTAAACAAAAAATAGATTTGATTCTATCGTAATTTAATATACTTCAAAATATTGCGAATCTCACCCTTTCGATAGAAGTGAGCTTGTCGGAAAACTATATAGCCTACTGAATATGTGCGATCGCAAATAGCAAATAGAATTATGATAGAAGGGCGTGAGAGGTAGCTACTAAGGTGAGACTGGTTAACAAAAGTGCTTTTTTAGTGCTGCTGAATCAATAAATTTAGCAATTATTACGAGCAGCAAAAATATTTCAAATATTTGAGATATTTACTATCGAATTCTACAGAAAATGAGAAATTAAAAGGAGCTATCGATCGTCATGTTTGATTACCTAATTGTGGGAGCGGGGTTCGCAGGTAGTGTCTTAGCAGAACGACTGGCGAGTCAGTTAGGCAAAAAAATTCTGATAATCGATACGCGATCGCATATAGGTGGCAATGCTTACGATTGCTTCAATGATGATGGTATTTTGATTCACAAATACGGTCCCCACATTTTCCACACAAACTCTCGGGACGTTTTCGAGTATCTCTCGCAATTTACCCAGTGGCGGTCTTACGAACATCGCGTACTTGCTAGCGTAGACGGTCAATTAGTCCCAATTCCAATTAACCTCGATACGGTCAATCGGCTGTATGGATTGAGTCTCACCTCTTTTCAACTCGAAGATTTCTTTGCCTCGGTAGCAGAACCCAAAGAATACATTCGCACTTCTGAAGATGTTGTAGTTAATAAGGTCGGTCGAGAACTCTACGAAAAGTTCTTCCGCAACTACACGCGCAAGCAATGGGATATGGACCCATCTGAACTGGATAAGTCGGTGACTTCCCGGGTGGCGACGCGCACGAACCGCGATAACCGGTATTTTACAGATACTTATCAAGCCATGCCACTACACGGCTTTACCCGTATGTTTGAGAAGATGCTATCTCATCCCAACATTAAGGTCATGCTGAACGCTGACTATAGGGAAATTCTGGAGGTCATACCGTTTGGCAAGATGATCTATACAGGTCCCATTGACTTGTTCTTCAATTATCGCTACGGCAAGTTACCATACCGTTCTTTGGAGTTCAAGCACGAAACTATCAATACGCCCGTGCATCAGCCAGTTGCCGTCGTGAACTACCCTAACGAACACCTGTATACTCGCGTTACAGAGTTCAAGTACCTCACCGGGCAAGAACATCCAAAAACAGGTATCGTTTACGAGTTTCCTCGCGCCCAGGGCGATCCTTACTACCCTGTACCGAGACCGGAAAATGCCGAACTTTACAAAAAATACAAGGCGTTAGCCGATGCGACACCAGAAGTGCATTTTGTGGGACGGCTAGCAACTTATAAGTACTACAACATGGATCAAGTAGTGGCTCAAGCGCTGATGGTCTATAAGAAAATCGTGGAAGCTGGCGACGATACGTCAGAAAAAGCGAATCGAGAATTAGCGCGCGTTTAAAAAGGCGTGTGGGGAGAATTCAGCATTCAAAAACTTAATGCTCCCCTAGCTCCACAAGAGTTGAAGTACGTGAATCAAATCTAAGTAGGAGATTCCATGCATATAGTAGGTAGAATAAAACTACCAAAATCAGCAGAAGTTGCAAAATTATATCTACAATGCAATGACAAAGCAGCGATCGACTATAGTGCAGAGACTCCAGAAGTGGTGTTTGCTCTACAAGGATTTATTTCTACTAATTCATACTTCAATTCTTTATACGAAACATTTTACACCAAGTACACGAGTTTAGATCGACTTTTTTACTTGCTGAACCTAGAAGGAGATTTTCAAGTTTCAGTTTATCGAGAAATATCTAGTAGGGTGTCTGAAACAAATTCTCGTCAATTACTAAGTCGAGAAAAATTTCTCAACTGCAAGATCGGCAAGGCGATTGAGGTTGAGCTACCTGGGCTACAACAAAGACAAGCCGAGACAGGGAGAATCTATTTTGAATTAGAATGCTTGAGTCAGATCGGAAAATTCCGAGAAAGTTTTCTCGCAACTTCACAGTTACCAGAACGCGAAGTCTCGTTAGCAGTTGTTGCTTGTACTTTTCAAAAAGAGGCTTTTATTAAACGAACCATCAAAGCTATTTTACAGGATAAATTATTACAGAGCAAATCGATAGAAATCTTAATTGTAGATAATGCTGGAACTCTAAGTTGCTCGGAATTTAGCGATCGCAGAACGAAATTAATTAGTCATAGAAACGTTGGTGGGAGTGGTGGATTTACAAGAGGGATCGTCGAAGCCTTGAGTAGCAATCGCAGTTCCCATATTTTGTTGTTAGATGATGATATTGAGCTAGAAAGCGAAGCTATTTATCGAGTTATTACCTTAAACGAATATGCCAGAAGCGATCTGGTTATAGCTGGTAGTATGCTCGATTTATCTCAGAAGCATCAATTATATGAAGCAGGCGCTTTGTATAATAAAGCACTGCATAATAGAGAGTTTCAAACATTTAATATAGTCAGATTACATCATCATCTCGACTTGCAAAACGTCAGCAATCTAAATCGACTCGTCGAAACAGAACCGATAGATTCGGCAGGCTTTTACTTTTTGAGCGTGCCGAGAAAAATTTTTGAATCAATCGGTTTACTCCTACCTCTATTCCTGAAAGTAGATGACACTGAATTTTGTTTGAGAATTTGCGAGAAGTTTGGCAACGATACGCTAATCACTTTTCCTGGAATTGCGGTATGGCACGAACCTTTTTTCGCGAAATCTTCGATTTGGAACTATTACTATTACCGGAACGACTTGATCGTTCAAGCCATGCACGGAACTTTAAGGTATGCAGACGCGATCGCATATTTTACTAAAGCTATTGTTTCCAGTTTATTAGTTTTTGACTATAAAAATGCTCAAATGCTTATTCATGCTTTTGAAGATTATCTGCAAGGAGCAAAAATTCTTCAGCACGCCGATCCCGAACAGTGGCATAGTCAAATTGTGAAACTCGATTCTCTTTGTCAAACTCAACATATCCAATATCATAACTTACCATCCCATCGCTCCTACGAACAAAGAGCGACGGCTAATTTCCTGGAGAAGCTTGTCAGTTTATTAACTCTTAACGGTCATTTTCTCCCCAACATTTTTACACAAGACAAAGATGTATTACTATGGCAAACAGCCGAACATGCAGATCGGCGATCGCGAGCCTTTAGAAAGAAAAGAATTCTCATCTTTAAAGAAGGAGGTCAATGTTTATACCGAAATGAGCTTGACAAATCGATGGGAATCAAGTTACTAATTCGATGGATTGCAATTGCAGTGAAAAGTCGAATTGAATGGTCGAAGGTAACGAGCGAGTGGCAGCAGGCAAGAAGAGAACTGACCTCTTTGCAATTCTGGCGGCGATATCTCAAGTTAGAAAAATCGGGCTTAGAAAAATCTGAGCATCAGGATTTAGTAGTTTAACATTCATTTGAGCGCAAGAGAAATTTCTATGTCGATAGAGGATGTATGTACTACGTAGTAAATCGCATTAATTTTCCGAAAACGGAGGACACTTTCAACTTATACTTTGCCAGCAGTAAAAGTGGAGATATTGACGTAGACTGCGAGACAGGAAAGATCGCTCTGGCGCAAAATGAGATTGTTTCAACTAATTCTTATTTCAACTCTTTTTATGAAAGCTATTATGCCAAATATACAACTCTAAATTCTCTTTACTATTTGTTGAGACTCAACGGTGATTTTCAAGTTTCAGTCTATAGAGAAGGGTACGAACGAGAGCGAGAATTACTCGGACAAGAGACATTCAAACAGTGCCAAATAACAGATGGCATTAAAATTGCTTTACCTGCTCTCCAGCAAAGTCATACACCTCAAGGCAGAATTTATTTAGAAATTCAGTGCTTGAGCGATCGCGGCATATTTGTAGAGGGAGCGATCGTCACTGAAGAACAACCTGTGAGAAATATCTCGCTCGCAATTATTAGTTGTACTTTTCAAAAAGAAGCATATATCAAAAATACAGTCAAGACAATTTTTCAAGATTCTTTATTAGCGCCTAAATCTTGGCAAGTATTTGTAGTTGATAACGGTCAAACCTTAAGTCAAGATGACTTTCCCAATACTAAACTTCAGTTAATTCCAAATGAAAATTTGGGAGGGAGTGGTGGTTTTACAAAAGGAATGGTAACAGCTTTACAATCCGACTGCTACACTCATCTTTTATTAATGGACGACGATATCTTACTAGATACAGAGGCAATCTATCGTTTATTTGGCATTTACGAATACGCTAAAGAAGATTTTGCTGTTGCTGGTAGTATGCTAGATTTATCTAAAAAACATATTTTATATGAGGCTGGAGCCGCATACGATAAAGACCCGCAGAGCTTTAAGAAAGCACCGTTTCGCGTTGCTCCTCTTAAGCACAATCTCGAACTACAAAAAACTGATTCTCTGAACTTACTCTTATCAGAAGATGATATAGACTACGGTGGTTTTTGGTTTTTCGCTGTCCCCAGTCAATTTGTTAAGGAAATCGGATTTCTCCTACCTTTCTTTATTAAGATAGATGACATGGAATTCGGTCTCAGGATAAAAAGGCGACTGGGTAAGCAGATTGTAGCATTTCCATCTATTGCTGTTTGGCACGAACCATTTTATAGCAAAGTTATCGTATGGGATGGTTATTACTACACTCGCAATAATCTCATTGCTCGCACTATTTATGGAACTATAAAGTATACGAACACGCTATTTAAATTTACTAAAGATTTAATTTACGCGCTGTTGATATTTGAATACAATTATGCCGAAATGTTAGTCAGAGCTTTTGAAGATTATCTACAAGGACCAAATCTTCTCAAAAAGAACTCTCCAGAAAAATTACATCAAGAAATAGTTCAATTGAGCAAAAGTTACAAGACTCAAACTTTACAGCCAAACTATTATCTGGATACTCAGCTTAGTCCGCCTAGAACGAAAGCTAAAATTTGGCAGAAATTAGCGAGTTTATTGACTATTAATGGTCATTTGCTCCCGAACTTTATCAAAAGCGATGGCGAAGTCATGCTTTGGCAAAACAGCGCTCATGCTGGGACGATTAGTCGCGTTTTTAGGAAAAAGAAAGTGACCATTTATCGAGAAGAAAATAGTTGTTTATTACAAAACGAATTAGATAAGTCAATTGGAATTAACTTAATAATACGCTGGCTTAAGATTGTCATTATAAGTACGAGAAAATGGTCGGCGATTGTGAGTGAATGGAAAACTGCTGCACCTGAATTGACTTCCATGAGTTTTTGGCAACAATATCTCAAGCTTGAAGAACTAAAATAGGAAACGAAGAAGCGACAGTATGGGGTTGTGTATTAATAAATTGAGCAGGTCTTCAACAGATTACGCGACTAACCTTACTATACTTAGACAGGATAACAAGATGCGTGCAAGCTTCACTGCCGTTTGACGGCAGTGAGCAATGCTGCACCGCACTCAATTTATTTAGACAAAGATGCTATGCAGACGAAACCGCAAGAATTAACAATTAAAGCAGGACGCACGGAGGCATTATATTGGCAAGATTTATGGC
The DNA here is from genome assembly GCF_051657925.1 of Chroococcidiopsis sp. Classification (NCBI taxonomy): domain Bacteria; kingdom Bacillati; phylum Cyanobacteriota; class Cyanophyceae; order Chroococcidiopsidales; family Chroococcidiopsidaceae; genus Chroococcidiopsis; species Chroococcidiopsis sp. The sequence goes on along the minus strand of NZ_JBOFLP010000368.1, from coordinate 1,914 downwards.
GCTATCGCGAGTTGTTTTACTTCTTAGCTTGGCGGGATATTTTAGTCCGTTATAAACAAACAGCGATTGGCATTATTTGGGCGTTAATTCGACCATTCTTAGCAATGTTAATTTCTACATTTGTTTTTGGAAACTTAGCAAAACTACCTTCTGGCGGCGTACCATATCCACTTCTTGTATTTGCTGCCATGCTACCTTGGCAGTTTTTTGCTAACTCTTTATCAGAGTCTAGCCTCAGTTTAATTAATAATGCTAATTTAGTCTCTAAAATTTATTTTCCTCGGGCGATCGTTCCTGCTAGTTCTGTGATTGTAAGTTTCGTAGATTTATTAATTTCTGGGATGCTACTATTAGCGTTGATGATTTGGTACAATTTTGTCCCAGATTGGCGAATTTTAACGCTACCATTTTTTACGGCGATCGCGATTGCCGCTGCTATTGGTGGTGGATTGTGGTTAGCAGCGTTAAACGTGAGATACCGAGATTTCCGGCACATCGTACCGTTTATCGTTCAGTTTGGTTTCTATATTTCGCCAGTTGCTTACAGTAGTAGCATTATCCCCCAAAAATGGCGCTTGCTATACTCGTTAAATCCAATGGTAGGGGTGATTGATGGCTTTCGTTGGGCAACGTTAAGCGGCGCATCAACCATTTATTTACCTGGATTTCTTCTATCTACATTATTAGTTGCTGTACTTTTAGCCAGTGGCATTTGGTACTTTCGGAAAACCGAACGTACTTTCGCAGATGTTATTTAGTGGGGATTGAGAGCGTGTCTGATATTGTATTACGGGTAGAAGATTTAGGCAAGAAATATTTCATCAGCCATCAGCAGCCAAACTCAACTTTGCGGGATGCGATCGCTAGTACTGCCAAATCTATCAAACATAAATTTTTGGCAAAATCTACAGCTAATAGTTTAGCTAAAGAAGAATTTTGGGCTTTAAAAAGTGTTTCTTTTGAAGTAAAACAAGGCGACGTTTTAGGAATTGTCGGTCGCAACGGCGCGGGAAAATCTACATTACTGAAGCTGTTGAGTCGCATTACCGAACCTACAAAAGGAGAGATTTGGATTCAAGGTAGAGTCGCGAGTCTTTTGGAAGTAGGAACGGGATTTCATCATGAACTTACAGGTCGAGAAAATATTTTCCTCAACGGCTCTATTTTAGGCATGAGTCGAGTTGAAATTAAACAGAAATTTGATGAAATTGTTGCTTTTGCTGAAGTCGAGAAATTTTTAGATACTCCAGTTAAATACTATTCTTCTGGAATGTACGTGCGGCTGGCTTTTGCGGTTGCGGCTCATCTAGAACCAGAAATTTTAATTGTGGATGAAGTACTTGCAGTCGGTGACGTGCAATTTCAGAAAAAATGCTTGGGAAAAATGGGAGATGTTGCCAGAGAGGGACGGACAATTTTATTCGTCAGTCATAGCATGAGTACGGTAGAATCTCTCTGCAATCGAGGTGTTTTACTTGAATCTGGTATTGTCAGTTTAAATGCTAGTTCTGAAGAAGTTGTCAGAGCTTACCTAGAAAAAGCTTACGGTACAGCTAAAGAACTTCCCTTAAGTCAAAGAAGAGATCGGAGTGGGTCGGGGAGAATAAGAGTTTCTAGTTTCAAGCTTTTAAACGAACAAGGCGAAGAAGAACCAGCATTACAATCGGGAAAAAACTATGATTTTGCAATTGGCTATTCAAATAATACGGGAGAGCGTTTGAATAACGTCGTTGTTTGTGTCGATTTGATTGACGAGCGTGGAGTCAGAGTCATTTTATTAAAAAGTACTTTTACAAATCATAACCTCACACTTAATTCCGACCGAGGTTATATTTTATGTCGCGTCAAGAATTTTCCTTTAGTTCAAGGTATGTATCGGGTAACATTACATCTAGCTCATGCCGATAGAGAAGT
>NZ_JBOFLP010000367.1:0-20871 GCF_051657925.1 Chroococcidiopsis sp. | reverse complement strand
TCACCACCTTTCCCCACACCAGTTGATTCCACTATGCTGAAGACTCCACTGGCAAAACTTTCTTCTCCACTGACACGCACGCCATCTATGGAAATGTCACCAGCATCAATTATGATATTACCTGCGTCTCCTTGACCTAAAACACTTGCAGTAACGATACCACCATCAACTAGAGATAGAGAGTTACTCTTGAGATTGATATTGCCACCTCTACCTCTACTACCTTGCTCCACATTGCTGAAGATACCACTGCGGAAAACTCCGTCTGGAAACCTACCTACACCATCAATAGATACAGTACCTTGCGCATTAATGTCTATATCTCCTGCCACAGCGTCAGGCGTACCCAAATTTTGCCCAATTCCAGCTACAATTACGCCACCTCCTGCAAGATTCAGGTTACGGGAGTTGATAGCAATACTACCACTACCTCCAGCCCTGACATCAACTAATGCTGTATTGGTCAGCGATATATCTCCTAAAGCGAGGTCTGTAGGAAAGCTGAAGCGGAAACCACTGAGATCGGGGTTAATTCCTACAACTCCTGGTGCGGCGACTGCGCCTAGTTCTATTCGTCCACCCGCAGCAGTTAAATTTCCACCTTCCAAATTAACATTACTGCCAATTAAACCTAAAGTTTTTCCAGCACCGACCTGCAAACCAACGCCGCTAGCACGGTTGACAATATTCCCTGCACCTGTGCCAAACTGCAAACCCAAGGGAACGCTGACGGTGAGTAACGGCGCACCCGCACCAGGTGTAGCACTAAACTGCGTTCCATCAGCAAAGTTGATACTGTTAGCTGTCGTCGCAATAAACGAACCACCAACATCCAATCTGGCGTTCTGACCGAAAATAATCCCGTTGGGATTGAGCAAAAATAAATTAGCCGTACCGTTGGCTCTAATCAAACCATCAATATCAGATACAGAGCCACCCGTAACCCTACTAAGAATATTTTGAATATCTAGAGCATTGTTAAAAATAGCTGCTCCATTGGTAGGAACAGAAAACCGATCGAAACTGTGGAATAAATTCCCACCCTGCCTAGTTCCACCAGTAATTGTCTGCTCGCCGCCACTTACACCGCTGACAGCAGAACCGACAGTATTGTCTGGAACAACCTGAGCCAGCGCGGTACTCCCAAATGCAACAGCACTCCCGACGATCGCACCAAACAACCCTAGCCGCACGCACCAGCGCCCAGAAACCGGAGATATTTGCAAATACATCTCGTTTATATAATTATTTAAGTTAATTCCGATGGCAGATGCCAAATCATCAATAACTATAAAATAGTCTCCGTAACAAAATAAAGCCCTGAAATCTAGAGAAATTGCGATCGCGCTATTTCCCCACACAGCCAGTGCAAAAATGTGCTATTCATCACATTTCTCCATTACCTACACCAACTTCAGGAAAAATTCCAGACCATTTTGTAGTATTTACAATAAATGAACGAACCGAACTTTCAATTGGGGGAAAGCCGTATTATAAAAATACTTAAATCAATTTTTCCCTAATTGAAGTGCGATCGCGTCGTTTGCTACTCTCTGGCTTAGTTGAATTTCTATCCAGAAAAGCTAATCGGTATAAAAAATATCTGTCTACGGAGAACTGCAATGAAGATTAAACCGTGGCTGAAGTACGTAATCCCGATCTTGGCAATTGGTTGTTTTGCCCCTGTAGTCCCTGCAACGACGCAGGCTGCACCCGCTAAAGCAGTCCAAAACGCCCAGTCCGATTATGACAACTTCATGCGACAAGGCTATCTTGCCACTGCTCAAAGAGACTATGAAACAGCTCTAGTCAATTTTCGCAAAGCTCTCAACCTCCGGCAAGGAAACCCTTACGCTACTAAAGCAATTAACAACATCAGCAGCTATCTTTCACAGCGCGGCGAAGCTACAATTTCCTTCGTACCACCCGAGTGGGGCGCACCAGGAAACCGAGTTGGTGGTGCAACGCGGGGCTGTTTTAGTGGCAAACAAGCACTCACAGCTTTAGTCCCAAATACTAATACGGGAACGACGATCGCCGCCCAACCAACTTTATCGTTCTACGTGCCTGCAAATAAAGCCGAACAGCTAGAATTAGTCTTACTCAACGATAAACAAAAGATCCTGCACAAATCTATTGTTGCTTCGCCAAAAACTCCAGGGATTGTCAGCGTCAACATGGCTAAAATGCCAGGTGCGCCATCTCTAGAGACGGGGAAAAACTATCAATGGTATTTCTCCATGATCTGCGATCCAAAAGACCGTTCGGCAGACGTAGTTGTAGACGGCTGGATTCAACGAGTTGAAGCCGATCCGATTCTGCAAAGCGAAATTCAAAAAGCCAAACCGAGCGATCGCGTCTCTTTGTATGCTGCAAATGGCATTTGGTACGATACAGTAGCGGCAATGGTGGCAAGCCGTCAATCGACACCCAATAATTCAACCGTATCGCGAGAATGGTCGGATTTACTCAAATCTGTAGGACTGGGTGCAGTTGCTCAGGCTCCAATTGTATTGCTGAATTAAGATTCGTTCAACTCACTCGATCGAACAAAGCAATTATGCCCCTTGTCCCTAAAGCACCCCATGATTACGATAATTATGGATGTGCTTAGGGAATTCTTGCTAATGGTCAGGGAGCAGGGAGCAGGGAGCAGGGAGCAGGGAGCAGTAATCAGTGGTGTGTGGTGTGTGGTGCGTGGTACGTGGTGCGTGAAATAACTAACAGCAAACTACCAACTACCAACTACCAACTACCAACTACCAACTACCAATAACTAATGACCAATGACCAATGACAGTCATAACGCAAGATTATGATAACTCAATATAAATATGCGCTTATTATCCAAAGCTTCTCAATTGAGTCGCCTACGTAAAATTACAGAGGCAATACCACCCATATTAGTTGCTAGCGCAGCTGTCTGTGGCTTAGTGATTGGCGTGCGTCACTTAGGACGACTAGAAGGACTGGAGCTAAACTATTTCGATCGCTTCGTTCAACTGCACCCTGATGAAGGTTCCGATCCGCGTTTGCTGGTGGTTGCGGTCACGCAAGACGATATTCAAGCACTGGATCGCTGGCCCGCATCCGATCGCACTATAGACCAGCTTTTACAAAAACTCAAACAGTATCGCCCTCGCATCATCGGCTTAGATATTTATCGCGATTTACCTGTAGAACCTGGGAACGTCGAACTTACTACGCGCTTGCAGGTAAATGATAACATCGTTGCGGTGTGTAAAGTGGGAGATGATAAGGGTTTGGGAGTCTCACCACCAACAGTAGTTCCTAAAACTCGTTTGGGATTTAGCGATTTAGTCTTAGACCGAGATGGGGTAGTACGGCGGGGTTTGCTGTTCATGACCCCAGAAAAAACCTCTAAGTGTCCTGCTACGACCTCCTTTAGCTTGCAACTAGCGCTGAAATACCTCAGCCGACAAGGTGTTCGAGCGCAACTGACTCCAGACAAGAGTTTGAAGATCGGTACGGCAACTTTTCCCGCGATCGCCAATAATAGCAGTGGTTATCAAAATATTGATGCGAGAGGATATCAAGTCTTAATCAATTATCGCTCTCCTACTGCCGTCGCTCGCCAGGTATCGCTCAGTGACGTTCTTTCCGATTCGATTAACCCTAGCTGGGTGGAAGATAAAATCGTCCTCGTCGGCGTGACAGCTACGGAGATCAAAGATTATTTTTATACACCCTACGACCTCAGCCAGCAGCCGGAAACAAAAGGAAAAATGGCAGGCGTACTCGTCCACGCGCAGATTTTAAGCCAACTGCTGAGTACGACATTAGATGGGCGATCGCTATTTTGGTATTGGTCAGAAACGACAGAAATTCTCTGGATCTGGGCGTGGTCTATATTAGGTGGGGCGATCGCTTGGTACCTACGTCCCTCCTGGCTGTTGGGAGTCATTGGAGCAAGTGCTTTACTAGGATTGGGTAGTATTTGTTTCGTCTTATTTCTCCAAAAAGGCTGGATTCCCCTCGTCCCTCCAGCACTTAGTTTAGTGGGGACAAGCGGGGCGATCGTGGCTTATCAAGCCTACTTCAAAGCGAGTCCAAGTGGAGCAAAAAACAATAATTCTGCGCCAGAACGATCCTTTTCGTCACTCACCACAGCCGCAGGCACTCAATCAACTCGAACTATATTAAAAGAACGATACCAAATTGTGCGCAATATCGGTGCGGGTGGGTTCGGTCATACTTTTCTCGCCGAAGATACTCAACGTCCAGGTAAACCCTATTGCGTCGTCAAGCAGCTGATTCCATCCACGGATGAGAGATACATGCAACTGGCGCGGCGCTTGTTTCAATCTGAAGCAGAAGCCTTAGAAACGTTGGGAAGCTTCGATCGCATTCCTCAATTGCTAGCTTACTTTGAGCAAGATCGACAATTCTATTTAGTAGAAGAATTCATCCAAGGACATCCTTTGAGTGAAGAATTAGTTCCAGGTCGGCGTTTGTCTGAAACTGAAGTCGTAGCACTCTTAAAAGATGTTTTACTCGTCCTCGATTTTATTCATCACCGCAGCGTCATTCATCGAGATATTAAACCCAGCAACATTATTAGAAGACGATCGGATAACAGCTTAGTTTTAGTTGATTTCGGCTCCGTCAAACAATTGCAAACTCAAATCACGATGGCGCAGGAAAAATACACCGTGGCGATCGGTACGATGGGATATGCTGCACCAGAACAGTTTTTTGGTAAACCTGTCTTTAGCAGTGACATTTACGCCCTCGGTACAATTGGCATTCAGGCTGTAACCGGAATTCCCCCAACAGAATTAGAGGAAGATCCCACAACCCATGAAGTGATTTGGCGACACCATGTCCCTGCAATTAATGATACACTAGCGGCTATTTTAAACAAAATGGTGCGTTATTATCCCAGTAATAGATTTCAATCAGCAACCGCAGTCCTAAGAGCTTTGGAAAGCGTTTATATATATTAAAGTCAAAAATGAAAAGTTAAAAGTCAAAATATTGGCGATCGTGCAGTATGTATTTCATGCGATTCAGATCGTACGATCCCCCAACCCCCTTAAAAAGGGGGCATTGTTCTCTCAGATAATCCGATCCTCCCCCCCTTAAAAAAGGGCATTGTTCCCCCCTTTTTAAGGGGGGCTAGGGGGGATCTTCGTTTTTAAGGGGGGCTAGGGGGGATCTTCGTTAAACAATTTATCTATCCGAAAAACGCGATGTATCGACAACAGTTTTACTGCAATAGTAGTGTTTTGATATCTACGTCTAACGCTGCTGCTAGCTGTGCCAACTCATCTGCATAAGCGGGTGATACGTATGTTACCTCTGGCGTGGCACTCACTGCACCACCAACGATCGCATTTAGTTCTGTCTCTTCTAGTTCGCTCAAATAGTCGAACTTGTCTAATCGATTTAAAAACTCATTCTTTTCCGAAAGATCCATAACTCCTCCGGTTTATTCAATTAAGTATGTTTGAGTCTAGGATGAACCAACGTTATTTGTCAATAATTATAGCTAAATATACACAGTGCGATTTATTTCGTTTCCATCCAATTTTGTCCGGCGCGGACATCAACGAATAAGGGAACGCTAAAATCAACGTCTGTACGTTCTAATGCTGTTTCCATTGTCGTTTTAATTTGCGGTTGCAGTTCTTCCCATTCATTCGGAGGAATTTCAAATACTAATTCGTCGTGGACTTGTAATAGTAAACGTGCTTGATAGTTGTGTAATAATTCATGCAACCTTACCATAGCAATTTTGATAATGTCTGCACTCGATCCTTGAATTGGAGCATTAGCAGCTGCTCGTAACAATCCGGCATCGTAAGCTGATAGTCCTTTGATACTATCGAGATCGATCTCTTCTGGTTTTGCATTTAAGAGTTTTCGCAAGCGATCGCTGGTAAAATTAAAATAGCGCCTGCGTCCTAAAATCGTTTCTACAAATCCTTTGGCGATCGCATCTTTTTGAATCCCTTGTAAGTATGCAAATACTTTCGGATATGTTTGGTTAAATTTCTCAATAAATATCTTCCCATCTGCGGCTTTCATGCCTGTTTCTCGCGCAAATCTTTGCGCACCCATGCCGTAAATCACACCGAAATTAATAATCTTACCCAAACGGCGCTGTTCTGAAGTGACAGTCTCTTGTTCAAACAAAAGTTTTGCCGTGACTGTGTGGATATCTTCGTTATTTTGATAAGCCGAAACTAAAACAGGTTCCTGTGTCAAATGCGCTAAAATTCTCAATTCAATTTGAGAATAATCTGCTGCTACCATCAACCAACCTGATTCAGGTAGAAAAGCTTTGCGAATTTGCCGACTGAACGCAGTCCGAATCGGGATATTTTGTAAGTTGGGATTAGAAGAAGATAATCGTCCTGTAGATGTTGCGGTTTGATTAAAATCTGTATGGATTCGGTGAGTATCTGGACGCACCAAAGCTGGCAAAGCATCAACATAAGTAGATTTTAACTTTGCCAAAGTACGATATTCTAAAATTGCGTCTACAACTGGATGATCTCCTTGTAATTTTTCTAGTGTCGCCGCATCTGTCGAATAACCAGTTTGAATTTTACGCGACTTTCTTCGGTCTAATTTCAACTTATCGAATAAGAGTTCGCTGAGTTTTTTAGGCGAACCTAAATTAAACTTCTCACCAGCTACAGCATAGACCTTTTCTTCTAATCGAGCCAAATCTACTTCGAGTTGTTTAGAAAATTCATGCAGGTAATTACTATCAATTCTAATTCCCGTATATTCCATTTCTGCTAAAACTGGTTCTAAAGGTTGTTCTACCTCCAGTAACAGCTTGTGCATAATCGGAATTTTATCAAGTTCTGCCCGTAATTTCGCCACTAATTGATACGTGACATAAACATCCATGCCGCAGTAATCGGCAACGCTAGAAATATCAATGTCGGCAATAGTCTGACCTTTGGGAACTAATTCTGAATAACTAACAGTATCTAAATTTAAATAGCGATCGGCAAGTACGCCTAAATTGCGAGTCACATCTGAATCTGGATTCAAGACATAACTTGCTAACAATGGATCGAAAATAACTCCAGCTAGTTTAATTCCTTGACAGCGTAGGATTAAGCGATCGAACTTAGCATTTTGTAACGCTTTTGGATAGCGATCGCTCTCTAAAATTGGACGTAGTTTTTCTAAAACCGTTGCCTTATCTAAATTTTTACCATCTCGATGACCGACTGGGATATATGCCATGTCATCTAATGCATTTCCCCAACAGCAGCCAATTCCAACTAATTCTGCATCCCGTGGTTCTAAATCTGTCGTTTCCGTATCCCAAGCCACAGGATTAGTTGCATCAGTATATTTTTGCAACCTCTTAACTAATTCTGTCAATTTAGCCGCAGTATCGATAATTTGTGGTTGAATTGGTGACTGCGATTGTTGCTGCGCCATCTCCGTATCTTCTGCACTGAAAAACCAAAGTTCTTCGCTTTCGTATTCTGGTTCTTGAATGCGGGAGTCGGGAGTCGGTAGGGGCGGGTTTCCAAACCCGCCCGTACGGGAGTCGGGAGTATCTTCCGAACTTTCAAGGTTTGACTTTTGACTTTTGACTTTTGATTTTTCTTCTACTTCGCCACCAAATTGTTGCTGAAGTTGGTTGACTTTCCCTAAGAAAGTTCTAAATTCTAACTTTTCTAAAATGGGTTCGAGGATGGTGCGATCGAAACCTCTAAGTTTGCAGTTTTCTAACTCAACTTCTAGCGGAACATTTAAAACAATTTGTGCTAAATGACGGGAGTGATAAGCTGCTTCTTTACCTTCTTCTAACTTCTTTTTAGTAGCACCTTTGATTTGGTCAATTGAAGCGTAAATATTATCTAAATTGTCATAAGTACTGAGGAGTTGTACCGCAGTTTTTTCCCCGATTCCCCTCACGCCTGGAATATTATCAGATGGATCGCCACACAAAGCTTTAAAATCAACGACTTGTGATGGTAAAACACCCATTTTTTCTCGTACTTGTTCTACACTAAATTCAGCTGTACCAGTGTTGTTGCGCTGAATAAAAGCCGTACTGAGATATAAGACGCTAATTGCTTTTTCGGGATCGACAAGTTGAAATAAATCGCGATCGCCTGTCAAAATCTTTACCTGATATCCGGCTTCACTCGCTCGTAACGCTAGAGTCCCCAAAATATCATCCGCTTCAAACCCAGGTGCGGTCAAGACCTCAACAGCAAGTCCTGCGAGTAATTCGTGCAAATTCTTCAAATCGGGGACGAAATCTTCTGGTGTCCCTGGACGATCTGCTTTGTAGGTGTCGTCGGCTTCGTGGCGAAATGTCGGTAAACCTAAATCGAAGGCGATCGCCATTGCTTCCGGCTTCTGAGTAGCCATCACTTCCAGCAATGACTTCAAGAAACCAAAACAAACACTCGTTGGAATACCCGTTTTCGTCCGCAGTCCGCCATCTCGTCCCTTGGCAAAGGCAAAATAAGAACGGAAAGCTAAAGAATGCCCGTCTACTAGGATAAATGTAGGGTGCTGTGGTGGGGTACTGTTAGTAGGGGTAGAATCGGATGCAGCTTGAGTCATAAGCCTATTCTAGCGATGTTAGATTGTAGGGGCGGGTTTATCGAGATGATTTATCCTATAATGTAGAGATTTTTGAAAAACCCGCCCTGACGATTGGTATCAGCGTCAGATTGTAGGGGCGGGTTTATCGAGATGATTTATCCTAAATGTAGAAATTTTTGAAAAACCTGCCCTGACGATAATATTGTTGTTCAAACACATCCAATATAATTAGCAATAATTTCCGGTTGTTCTATTTGAGGAACGTGACCGCAATTTTTTAACCAAATCAGTTGAGAATGCGCGATCGCTTTTTTAAATTTCATCGCATCAGCCACACCTAACGTCTCGTCTCTATCTCCCCACAAAATTGTAGTTGGTTTATCGATTTTGGCAATTTTATTTGCAAGTTCTCCATAACCGCCGCTTTTCGTAAAACTGATCGTGGCTTCCGACCATCCAGGCATTTCTGTATGTAATAAAGCACAACGGATTGCATCGATTTCAAATGAGGTCAATTTTCCTAAACTAATACCCAAATTCAATGCTTGTAATTTCCGCTGTCGCCAAAATTCTACAGCTAAATAATCGAGCGGAAAAAACAAAAACTGACCCAAGGGAAAATCGCCGCTAAAACCCACACTATTAATTAATACCAAGTGTTTTATAGCTTGGGGATAAGTGAGGGTAAAATCGATCGCCGTCGCCCCACCCATCGAAGCACCTACTAAGATAACTGGTTTGTCAATCAGTATTTTCCAAAAGTAATAAAGATGAGTTTTAATCGTTTCTGGATCGTAGTTGATTCCCCGTGGGCGATCGCTAAAACCAAAGCCTAACAGATCGACTGCCCAAGTTTCATGTTGTGCTGCTAAAAGTGGAATGAGACGGCGAAACTCCAATACCGAACTATCAAAACCATGCAGCAACAGGATCGGCGTGTTACCCTCACCTTGACGGACAAAACTCGTCGCGATCGCCTGAGAATATATAGGAGTAGCGATCGCGCTTCGTTCGATCCTTCTCGCCAAAGCAATTGATTCAGGCTGCTGAAGTAGCTTTACTTGGGATGGCAGAAACGCAGGAAACATTTCAGTTATCAGTTGTCAGTTATCAGTGAAGAGTGGTAATTGGTAATTAGTAATCGGTAATTAGTAATCACGCGATGTGCAACTTTCTATATGTTCCCCCCTTGAAAAGGGGGGCTAGGGGGGATCTTGTCGTGAATGGCGTAGTCTTCCGATCCCCCAACCCCCTTAAAAAGGGGGCTATTTAATGAAGTCGCACACAGGGTTAATCAGTAATCGGAAGTAAGAATTAATCGGTCACTGGTCGCTGGTCACTGGTCACTGGTCACTGGTCACTGGTCACTGTCTCTATCCTCCATGAGTCACCTGCGGGGCGCGTCCGTATAGTTCGGTATATAACTTCAGGCGATCGCTTAATTCTTGGGTCAGTACATCAGGTTGATAGCGCCAAGCCCAGTTACCTTCAGCTTGACTGGGGACGTTCATTCTTGCTTCGCTTCCCAAGCCTAAAATATCCTGTAAGGGAATGATGGCTTGATTTGCCGTAGTACTAAAGGCTAGCCGAATTAAGTCCCAATGAATGCCGTCAGGACTAATACAACCCATGTAAAGTAAAAGTCTCTGTTTTTCGTAGTCGGATGCGGTGTTAAACCAACCTACGCTCGTATCGTTATCGTGGGTTCCGGTGTAGACTACGCAGTTGCGGGGGTAATTGAAAGGCAAGTAAGGATTGGCAGCATCGGAACCAAAGGCAAATTGTAAAATTTTCATGCCTGGAAATTCAAACCGATCGCGCAGTGCTTCTACTTCTGGGGTAATAATTCCCAAGTCTTCAGCTAATACGGGTAACTTACCCAATTGCTGGGCGATCGCTTCAAATAATTCTACTCCTGGCGCTTCAATCCAAGTCCCGTTAATTGCAGTAGTTTCGCCTTCTTTAACTGCCCAGTACGACTCAAAACCTCTAAAGTGGTCGATGCGGATGATATCGACGTAATCCAACATTGCCTCGAATCGCTGCACCCACCATTTGAAGTTCTGTTGCTGTAACGCCTCCCAGTTATAGACGGGGTTGCCCCACAATTGTCCCGTGGCACTGAAATAATCAGGCGGAACTCCCGCCATCAAAGCCGCTGCACCCGTTTCCTCATCCAGACAGAAGATTTCGGGGTTTGCCCAGACATCAGCACTGTCATGCGCTACATAGATGGGGATATCGCCAATAATTTGAATGCCGTGCATGTTGGCATAGCGCTTCAGTTTTGACCACTGCTGGAAGAATTCAAACTGGATGAATTTTTGATAAAAAATTTCGCCATCTAACTGCTGTCGCCATTTTTCCATTGCTTCCGGCTGACGACGGGCGATTTCTGGTTCCCAATCGTACCAACTCTTACCCTCTAAGGCATCTTTGAGCGCCATAAATAGGGCGTAGTCATCTAGCCAATAGCCTTTGGCTCTACAAAAGCCAGCAAATTCTTGCTGCTGTAACTCTGAGGCGTTATTGCGAAAATTCTCGCAGGCTTTACGCAATAAAGGAATTTTAATTTCAATCGCGCGATCGTATTCTACGCGATCGCTCTCGAACTCAGGTAAATTGACAAAATCTTCTTGACTCAGCAACCCATTTTCTTGCAATTGTTCTGGACTAATTAACAATGGGTTTCCTGCCATTGCCGAATAGCACATATAGGGAGAATTACCGTAGCCCGTAGGTCCCAAAGGTAAGACCTGCCAGAGTTGCTGGTAACTGTTGCTTAAAAAATCTATCAAACGGTAGGCAGCTAAACCGAGGTCGCCAATACCAAAGCGACCGGGTAGGGAAGTCGGATGCAGCAAAATTCCAGCAGCTCTGGGAAAAGTCGGCATAAATTATCGAGTGGTAACAGCAGGCAACAGCCAAAAATCTACCACGCCGTAGCGAGGTTTTATCCCTATCTCTGGTTAAGATTTACAGTTATCAGTTATTAGTTATCAGGGTGTGGGGTGTGGGGTGTGGGGTGTGGGGTGTGGGAAGTGTGGGAAGTGTGGGGTGTGGCTAGTGACTGGCTAGTGGCTGGAATTGCTCGCTCCCGATCGCTCCCTCAGCTCTCTTCCTCTGCTCCCTACTCCCTACTCCCTACTCCCTCGTTAAAGCACTTGCGCCCGTAGCAAGGCTGTTGGTAGGGAACAGAGCTTTTGCAAATTAGGAACATACGCCCTTTGCCGAAACACGTCGTATTGGTTGCGTTCGATTCGATCCAAAATTTGACTGTAAAGTATCAAGGCTGACCATACAGGCAAACGGGCGCTAGGAGCTAGATAGCTGATTCCCTTTTCTGCCTTAGCATAAATCTCGCGTGTCCTACGGATTTGAAAGCGCACGAGTTCTCGCCAGCGATCGTCAACCACTCCGTTAAATAAATCTTGCTCGGTGTAGTTAAATTTGGCTAAATCTTCTAGGGGAATGTAAATTCTGCCTCGTCTTGCATCTTCCCCGACATCTCGCAGAATATTAGTCAGTTGACTAGCAATCCCCAAGGCGATCGCTTCATCTGTGGGAATATACGGTTCTTTGTCCTGATTCCAAGCTGCCGTGTCTCTTGTGGTATCTACGCCCATGACTGCCGTAGACATCAAACCCACCGTTCCAGCAACGCGATAACAGTATAGATGCAACTCTTCAAAAGTTTTATAGCGGCTCCAGCACAGATCCATGCGCTGTCCGGCAATCATATCTCGAAACGGCTGAATCTCTAGTGGGAAGTTCTGCAAAGCATCAACCAATGCCACATCATAGTCTTCCAAGGGATGACCCGCAAACACCGATTCTAGATGCTGCTCCCACCGATCTAAAGTTTCTAGGGTGGTAATGGCAGCAGCCGGACCATCAACTAATTCATCAGTGCGGCGACACCAGGCATAAATTGCCCACATAGCTCGTCGGCGCTTTGCCTCTTTCATCAGTAGCGTGCCAGGATAGAATGTCTTGGCATACTTTGCCGTGATTTGGCGACACAGTTCGTAGGAATCCTCCACAGAGGCGAGCTTTTTCATGCACGAGGGGGAATCAGGCAGTTGCAGCATTTGTTGCAGGCTGAGTATTGAGCGTGGGCGTACTGGTTTGGGAATTCACTTCGCTAGCAGCTCTAGCAATTGCCTGCGCTGTCAGCTTACCAGAAAGTACAGCACCTTCCATACTACCTAGATAAGGTTGCATGGTGTAACTACCAGATAAGTAAAAATTGATAATCGGCGATGCCTGACTGGGACGATATTGTTGTCGTCCTGGTGTTGCTGTATACACGGAGCGGGGTGTTTTTACGACATGGTATTTTCGCAACCCAGCAGGATTATCGCCGCCAAAGTGTTGCGGAAACAGTTTTTCTAGCTCTGTTAAAGTTACCTGTAAAATTTCTTCGTCGGATTTGTTAATCCAATCTTGAGCCGGAGCCAAGACTAATTCCAGCATCGAACGGTCGGGATCGGCATATTCGCGACAAGTATTGCTCATGTCGGCATATACGCTTAACAGTGGCGATCGCGAAAATAATAACTGGTCTATGTCTGTCAATTTGCGATCGAACCACAACTGGATGTTAATCACGGGTACGCCTTCTAACCCGTTTAACTGCTGGAAATACTCTAATTGTTTCCAAGGAGTTGGAAGCAATTTTTTCAGCACGTCTACGGATGTGGCATTGACGTATAAATCTGCCGTTTCCACGTAGTCTGCTGCCCCGTTCAAGCCTCTAATGGCAAATCCCTTTACCGTGCCATCGGGGTTCAGTAATATTTCCTTGAGAGGCGCATTCAACCGCACTTCGCCACCGCGTTTAGTAATATAATCTACCATCGGTTGACACAGGCGCTCTGGAGGAGAACCATCCAAAAACGCCATTTTTGAGCCATCTTTTTGCTGCAAAAAGCGGCTGAGAGCCGTCAGAAGCACGGTAGCTGAGATTTCGTCAGGATTGATGAAATTGAGTGACTTAGAAGCAGCAATAAAGATGTCTTGCTGCACGTCTTCGCTCACACCTTGAAGCTTCAACCACTCAGAGAAGGTATACTTGTCGGTTTGCTCGACATACTTTTGTCCCCGCAGCATTGCTGGGACTAGTCCCTTAGCCAGTTGAATTTTTTCCCCCCAGGTTAGCATGTCGTTATTCCGCAAAATTGCGGCGATTCCATTGAAGGGAGCTGGCAAGTTAGGAAAATCAAAGCGACTGTAAGTCCCTGGCTTTTCCGGCTGATTGAAGATCATCGTGTGTTTTTTCCACTGCAAGCGATCTTCAATCCCTAATTCTTTCAACAGCTGCAACATGTTGGGATATGCCCCAAAAAAGACGTGCAGCCCCGTTTCATACCAGTCGCCATCTGCGTCTTGCCATGCTGCGACTAATCCACCTAGTACATCTCTGCTTTCTAGGACGATGGGGGTATAACCCACATCAGTCAGATATTTAGCGCAGGAAAGCCCTGCGAGTCCTGCCCCAGCGATCGCTACTCGCATCAACTGTTATTGCCCTTACGTTCAGCATTTACTCGGTCTCATTATACTTTGCATTCCGTTACATTTGGTAGGTTTTTTTGAGGAGTGCGGAGTGAGGAGTGCGGAGTGAGGAGTGCGGAGTGCGGGAATTTGGGATTTTTAGATTTTGGATTGTTAATGGGTAATTGGTGGTTGCTCCCTCAGCTCCCTCAGCCCCCTCAGCTCTCTTATTCGCTCGCTCCTCGCTCCGGACTTCGTCCCGCTTCGCTAACACTCCTCGCTCCTAAATAGCGGGAATCTTAAATTTTAATGAGATGTAACGCTTGAATTCAAAATGATTTTGTAGTCGAGCTAGCATTGCTTTCGAGCTAGTATTTGGTTGTAACTCAATCGATAGATGACTGCTAGACTGAATGGGATAATATTGAAGGTATCTGAACGACTGAAAGCCGCAATTTTTTTCAAGCTACATTCACAAAATTTAACTATGGAAGCCCAAATGCAGCAAATCGAAAATTCAAATCCCACTTCCCCAGAGGAATCAACTGCATTAAGCACTGTGTCATCAGAATCTCAGTTTTCACCTACTACCCAATCTATTAAAAAAGGCGAGTGGATCGTATCCCAAGTCTTGACATTTTTATCCAACATGTTTGGGATCTTAAAAGATTTCTTTAATAGATACAGACAGGCAATTATTAGCATTCTGATCATTGTAGGTGCAATTGTCTCTCTTCGCGTTGTACTGGCTGTTATGGATGCGTTGAATGATGTTCCTCTGTTGGAGCCGACTTTTCAGCTGATTGGGATTGGCTACTCAGCCTGGTTTGTCAGTCGCTACTTGCTCAAACCTTCCACGCGGCAAGAATTAGCGCAAAAATGGCAAGGGTTTTTGGGTGAACTAGAGAAATAGCGCGATAACTTCGTTCAGCTTCGCTAACGCCTTTAGATCTAGGGCAATTGAGTTGTCTTTAATTACATCAGCCTTAACAATCACCGAATTCACTCGATTCAAGCCTGCAAGCACAGTATTTTGTTTGCAGGCTTTAGACTTTTGTAGCAGTTAAGACAGACTCTTTTGAAACAATGGTGGAAACATACCTCTTATTTCTTACCCATACTTCAGCAACAAAATCAATTTAGCTTTGTTTCCGAAATCGCTACTCCTTGGCTTGAAGTCTTCAATAGCAATTTATTAAGCTTAATTGAGTCATAAAATATACTCAATATCGGGCGGTCGTTTTTTTCAGGATGCATTAGCAAACCCTTTTGTTGAATGAATTGTATGAAGCGATCGCTTTTCAGGCCGTGTCACCGTAGCACGAAATAATACACAGATTATCTTCCGAACGTAGTTTTGCAGGCAAAAAAAGTTGGAGGTGCTTCATGAAAGTTTGGAATCCGCGATCGCTACTGTCCAAAACCGCTAACAATGGTACGACACCATCGATTTTAGAAGATGCAGTTGAGTTTGCCGAAAATCCAGAACCCCGTTGTCCGTGCATTTTGCTGCTCGATACTTCTGGTTCTATGAAAGGGGAACCACTGGATGCTTTGAATGAAGGCTTACGAACTTTTCAACAAGAACTCGATCGCGATAGCTTAGCAAAAAAGCGAGTCGAAGTGGCGATCGTCACGTTTAATAGCGATGTTGAAATTGTCCAAGATTTTGTCACGGCTGACGATTTTCAACCACCCGTGCTGAAAGCGAAAGGCTTAACACACATGGGCGAAGCAATTTTACGGGGATTGGATATGCTTCAGATTCGTAAAGCGTTGTACCGCGAACATGGAGTTTCCTACTACCGTCCGTGGCTATTTTTGATCACCGATGGCGAACCTCAAGGAGAAGCCGAGGAATTGATCGAGCAAGCCACTCAAAGGATTAGAGATGATGAAGCAAACAAGCACGTAGCCTTCTTTGCTGTTGGTGTAGAAGCAGCCGATCTGAGTCGCCTCAGTCAAATTTCCGTGCGCGATCCCCTCAAACTCAAAGGGCTAAACTTTAAAGAGTTGTTTGTTTGGCTCTCGGCAAGTATGCAACAAGTTTCTCAGTCAGCTCAGATGGACGAACAATTACCTTTACCTCCAGTGACTTGGACTGGAGCATAGTGTTCCTAAGAGCTTACCGTATTGAGTAGAGGCATGTTTTCGTGCCTCTACTCATAATATTGCCTGTAAACGTTGCAGTAGGTGCGCTGCTGGCAGTAAATCTTCTATCCTCTCTTCTTCAATTCTTCCTATTAACTGCCCGTTTTTAAAAATTAATAGCGTAGGCAATGCATGAACTTGATATCGATCGGACAAAGCTGAATTTTGTTCGCTGTCAATTCTGACAATTTGTGGCTTTTGCGGCAAATGAGAGATTGCATCTGCTAAAACAGCATCTAGCAATCGAGAGGGACCACAGCCAGGAGCAGAAAATACAGCTAAAACTGGTGATTCTGAGCTAGAAATCAGCTCTTCTAATTTTATTTGTTGTTCGAGTATCATAAATAGCTTCTGCTCCGCATTTCTAGCTAACAATTGGTGGCGTAAAATACCAACTCGCGATCGCCGATCGCAAAACGTAACATTATTTTGCTCCGTCTACATGATAGCGATCGTCTCTAATAAATCATCACTCAAAAGATAGATTCGATCTCTCAATGAGATGCTAATCGAGACAAATCTATAAAATCTTTCCTGATTGAGAAAATACTTCTTTTACACTACTCACTACCAAACTACACCCTACACCCTGTGAGCTACTCACGACTCACAACTCGCTAATTTAAGCATTATTCAAAGCATTTTTAAGTAAAACAGTAATCCCGTTAGCAATATACTGTACGGCTAAAGCTGCTAGTAAGACTCCCAAAACCCGCGTGACGACATTCACTCCCGTTTGTCCCAAAATTCGTGCTAAATGGGGCGACAGACAGAGAAAAATATAGGCAGTTAACAGTACAACTGCGGCGATCGCTAATACAATCATTACACCGAGAGTATAGGTGCTAGCCTCATTCACCAAAATCAGTACGCTAGCCAAAGTACCAGGTCCAGCAATCAGCGGAATCGCTAGGGGAAAAACACTGATATCTTGTCTGAGCTGTGCCTCTTTTTCTTCTGCTTCTGTTTCGCGTTCCCGTTGAGCAAATACCATGTCTACGGCAATTTTAAATAGTAATACCCCGGCTGCAACCTGAAAAGCTTCAATACTGATGTGTAAGTAACTTAGTAATAGAGAACCTACTAAAGCAAAAGCTACTACAATTCCGCCAGCGACTAAAACTGCTTTTCGGGCGATCTTAATTTGCTCGTGAGAAGAACGATTTCCGGCTAAAGTGACGAAAATAGGCGCTAAGCCGATGGGGTCGATCACGACAAATAAAGTTAAAAATGTTCTAATAATGAGGGAAGACACGGTTGATTTAGGATAAAAATCGTTATTTTTTATTCTCTCTTATGAGGACTTTTCTCCCATTTAACAAATCCAAAAAATGCGATCGCCCTCACACAGAAATTAAGAAAATCTATTGCCCTACGCTCATAGAATAATCGTAGCTACCCCACTCTTGCCTAGTTTGACTCGCCGAGCGTTACTACACAGATAATTTTATTGTGCTAACGTAATAAGTCGCTTTCCTTTGCATTTTCATGGTTCGCTCTCTCATCCATGCCGATATCTGCTAACATCCAAAGCATCTATACAGATGGAGCCTGTACGGGCAATCCTGGTCCCGGTGGCTGGGCTGCTGTTGTCTATTTTACTGATGGTTCGCTGCACGAAATCGGTGGTAGTGCCGCTCAAACGACTAACAACCGGATGGAAATGCAAGCCGCGATCGCAGCCCTTCAACTCATTGCAGAATCCAGCCATCCATCCGCCGTTACCATCCATACAGACAGCGAATACTTAATCAATGGTGTCACCAAGTGGGTCAAAGGATGGAAAAAGAAAGGCTGGAAAACTGCCCAAGGCAAACCCGTCCTCAACCAAGACCTGTGGGAAACGCTAGATCGACTCAATCATCCGTCTATAGAGTGGCGACACGTTCGCGGTCATGCTGGTATTATCGGCAACGAGCGCTGTGACGCGATCGCCCGTGCTTTCGCTAGTGGGAAACCACCTCATTTGCAGCAGCAATCCGCCTCCAACTCCAAAGCTACCGGCGCTCCAAATTTTCTCGCCCCTGTATCAGAAGTAGCTGATTTTGCCAGCAACGATCTGATAATTGACAAGTCAAATACAAATAGCCACCTTGCCTCAAACACTTCTATGATCGATTCGTCTACTCCTTCCTCTATCAGCAACGAAGAATTACCCCGCGAAGTCAGGGTGGCTCAACTCCGCAATCTATTAGAAACACTGCGGAGCGCCGATGAAATTGCCACTAAGGGCTATCTGATTACCAGTTCCGAACTAGCAGATTTGATGGATGTCCACGCTAGCGCCGTCACCAGCCGAGGTGAAGAATGGCGTTGGCGCAACTGGATTGTCTCTCGCGTACGACGAGAAGGCAACCAAATTCTTTGGGAATTAGAACGCGCCGATGCAATTAATCCTGATGATAACTCCGACCACGCCACTGAGTAGGAGTGCGAAACGCCGAGAGGAAAATTCTCAACACCGCTAGCGGATCGGCTAAGGGAGACAGCCAAAATAACCAACCTCCCTTAGCTTGGCTGCGATCGTAGGAAGGGGCGATCGCAAATAAGAGGGCGAAGCGGATCGCCAGTAGGGAAGCATTTAATCCCAAACTTGCCAACACGGGAATCGAGATTTGTAGGGGCAGGTTGACCAGAGATCCTTCTGGACGAACAAACAATTCCGTTAAACCTGCCCATACAGGATTTGGAAATAAGAGACAAGCAAAGAGAATTAATAAGGGCAGGGCTTGCACTGAAAACAGCAGCCACAGATCGCACCAGAGTTGAGCGGCGGGGGAAGCATCTTTAAGATCGAGCGATCGCCCCCACTCTTGCCAAGTTTCCCTGGCTCCCTCATACATGCGGACTTTGAATACCTTAGCTCCATCGAGAAACCCTACCTTGAAGCCGCTAGCAGCAATATTTCTGGCTAAGGTGACATCATCACAAAAAGAATTTCTCGCACTCGTATAGCCGCCTACAGTTGCCAGCACAGAACGACGGCATAAAAAACATTGCCCGTTCGCCATCACTCGTTCTGCTACCTGAGCATCCACACCAGCAGAATCGAAGCGATATAGCAGCGTCATTAACAATGCTGGTTGCAACCAACTTTCCCCAGGATATTTGAGAATAAATTGGGGCGAGAGTGACACCAGATCGTAACCCTCAGTTTCCGCTGTTTGGACTAAACTCGCAACTAAACCTGGTTGCGGCTGAGTATCTGCATCTACGCCCAAAAACCACTTGCTCTGTTCTGAAGTCTGCAAAAAACCGTTGTGTAACGCCCAAGGTCTGCCCACCCAGCTAGGAGGGAGGGGGTCATCGGTCATGAGCTGAAATCGAGGGTCTTGCTGTTGGGCGGCTTTGACTAATTCCCGCGTCCCATCCTGAGAGTTACTATCGACGATCGCAATTTCTCGGACTTCGTAACTTTGCCGACTCAATCCTACCAAACAGGGATCGATCCGTTCCGCTTCATTCAGCGTCGGCACGACTACACTAACGCTACCTAGCATATCTGGGGTAGGAGTGCGGGGGATCAGGGGAGGATGGCGACTGGGACCTTTCAGCAGGCGTGATAGTAAAATTGCCGCTGCTGGCACTTGCAGCAGCAACAAACCTAGAAATATTCCGTTGATTAAGTTCGACCAGTCAGCCACAGGATAAATTGCTCTCCAGATTGTCCAGCGAATAGCTATTCACGATAAATATTTAGCTAGTAGCCAGTTGTTTCTACTTCAGTGCCACTTCTACAGGAGCGACACTCATACCGTGGGTCTCTTCCATTGCAGGTTTTGTCACATTTGGTTGTGCCATCCACCACAGTAGTAGGGCGGGTATGACTCCAAAAATGATGCTTAAGGACACAGGTAGCCAGTATCCCGCCGCTAAGCTAATTCCTGCTGCGAAGGCAACATTACTAAGGTATACCACCAAAGGAATGTTCAATTGCGATCGCTTGAGTTGCAGCGACACTTTGCCCCACAGAAAGGCAGCAATTGCCATAAATAGGGCGCTCGTACCGAACCAACCAGCATAATTTTGATATGGCGTGCCAAAGAAAGCCCCTGGTTGATGCCAATACCAGAAAGGGAAGCTCGTCTGACTCATGGCTGGTTCGAGGGCAAAATCCCATGAGGTAAATAGCATCGCGCCTAACAGCACAGCTCCCACATGACGCAGCCACATCGGTTTTACTGTTTGTAGGGCTACCCGCGCGATCAGGTAAGCCGAAAGCCCCATATAGAACCAGGATAAAGGAATGGTAAATGGCACTAACCCAGCAATTTTATAACCCAAGCCACTCAAGTAGCTGTAGTCTCCAAAGGGAAAGCCCGTACCCGTTCCTAGTAATTCGCTGCTTAAAGAGATACACACTGCTGGCAGCATAAACGTTAACCAAAGTTTCATTCCTAGCGTTCGATAGGCATAAATGGAGACGGCAATTAATCCAAACAGGATATCGATCACTCCACCCCCTGCCATCGATCGCTCTACGCTCCACTGGAAAACGTTTTGTCCTGAAGCGGCGATCGCGCTTAAAATTGCTTCAGCATGAGGCACGACTAGCAATAATCCTGCTAGTCCAAAGGCTTTTGATGCAATATGACCAATTAAGCAGATGCGTTCAGCTCTAACAAGTTGGTTCATGAGAATTCCTTAATTCAACGGGACGCTGGGAGA
>NZ_JBOFLP010000366.1:0-16811 GCF_051657925.1 Chroococcidiopsis sp. | reverse complement strand
ACTCTGAATCCATCCCGAACTCAGGTGTGAAACGCGACTGCGGCGACGATACTCTGGGGGTCGCCCCTCGGGACAATAGCTCCGCGCCAGGTCGATTTTTCCTCAAAAGCCTCGCTCTCAATAGCGAGGCTTTTGCTATGATACACATTGTGAAGTCTTGTGTTACTTAAAATTACATACTAAGGTACAGAGTAGATTTTTAAAAAATAGATATAGATAAAGTTAATGCAGAGCAAGCAAAATTTGATAGCTCTCCGAAAGACACAGTTTCAGCAGCGCCTGTTACTCAATCATCAGTTGATTGAAATAGTCAAGCATACAGAAAGTCATGCTTTTTTGACAAATCCAGCTGCTCACAATGTTTATCTATACTTGACGAACTACGTCCGAGTTTGTTCTGAAGCTTGGTTCAAAACTAAGTTAACAACTTTGCGCGTACTAGATTGGGGATGCGGTAAAGGTCACATTTCTTTTTTACTACGTGAAATGGGTGCTATGGTAACTAGTTGTGATGTGACTAGTGGTGCAGCATTTGGTCAGGATGCGCCTATTATCGATCGCACATCCATATCAGTCGTCTCTTTAGAACATCCCTATTTACTTCCCTTTAATGATGCTACCTTTGATGTCGTCCTGAGTTTTGGTGTCCTCGAACACGTTTCAAACGATCTTGCATCTTTACATGAAATTCAGCGAGTACTCAGCCCACAAGGCT
This sequence comes from Chroococcidiopsis sp., assembly GCF_051657925.1. Taxonomy (NCBI): domain Bacteria; kingdom Bacillati; phylum Cyanobacteriota; class Cyanophyceae; order Chroococcidiopsidales; family Chroococcidiopsidaceae; genus Chroococcidiopsis; species Chroococcidiopsis sp. The sequence goes on along the minus strand of NZ_JBOFLP010000366.1, from coordinate 16,096 downwards.
TATTCTTTTGTTTCTTCTTGCCCTACTACTTGTCTTGGACTCAACGGTTAGCACATTTACGGGGAAATTTTTATCACGATCGCTTATATACTAAAAAATTAGTGAAAAACCTCCTTAGCCAGAGTCAGTTCCAGCTCATCGATCTCTGGCATAGACAACTTCTACCTAAAAATCGTATTTCCTACGTTAACCATCATAGTTTTGAAAGCTTAGATCGGTGGCTGACTGAAAACACTTTCCTCAAATACATTGCTACTAATATTGAGTTTGTAGCTTTCAAAAATTAAACTCAGTTCATATGGAAGAGCTATATATTTCAACCATATGTTAACCGTAGACTTAGATTTGCTTAGTACTCATTGCTAACATACGCTGTAGTGGATTTAAGGCAGCCGTGGCGATTTCTTCTGATAATTCAATTTCTGGGCTGCGGTTCTTCATTGCTAAATAAAGCTTTTCTAAAGTATTCAATCGCATATACGGGCATTCATTGCAATTACAATTACTATTTATTGGTGGTGCAGGAATAAAATTCTTATGAGGAGCTTCTTTCCGCATTTGATGAATAATCCCTGCTTCAGTGGCGACGATGAAAGAATTCGCAGAACTCTTTTGACAATATTTTAACAAAGCTGTTGTAGAACCAACATAATCTGCATGGCGCAAGATAGGAGGTTCGCATTCAGGGTGAGCTAAAACTTCCGCTACTGGATGCTGAATTTTTAATTGAACGAGTTTCTTTTCTGAAAATGTTTCATGGACGATACAGCTACCTTGCCACAGCAACATATTTCGACCAGTTTGTTGCATGACATATCGCCCTAAATTGCGGTCTGGAGCAAAAATAATTGGTCTATCTAGAGGGATTTGGCGTACAATTTGCACTGCATTAGAACTGGTACAAATAATATCGCTCATCGCCTTAATTTCGGCAGTACAGTTAATATAAGAAATAACTAAGTGGTCTGGATGTGCTGCTTTGAAAGCAGCAAACTCTTGAGAAGGACAACTATCTGCTAAAGAACAACCTGCTGCTAAATCTGGCAAAAGTACGAGTTTATTAGGATTGAGAATCTTGGCTGTTTCTGCCATGAAGTGAACGCCAGCAAAGACAATAACTGCGGCATTAGTCTTCGCAGCTTGTTGAGCCAACCCTAATGAGTCACCAATATAATCAGCAATGTCTTGAATGTCTGGTTCTTGATAGTAGTGTGCCAGAATCACAGCGTTCAGCTCTTGTTTTAAAGCTTGAATTGCTGCAAACAAGTCTACAGGTATTTCACGGATTGGATGATTTTGGACGATCGCAGTTGTAAACACAATTCAAATAGATAAAACTTACAATTTCTGGTCTTCTTGCAATTATAGTATTTTTTACCAAAACTGGGTGCTGGTCGAGGCAAAATCTTTCCTAACACCTAACGGCAGTGCCAAAAGCCGTCATGCTTTTCTATGCTGGATAAAGAAGATCGGGAATGAAGCATGACCAGTCAAAGCAAACAGGATGAAACAACCGTCATTGCAGTTGTCGGTGATATTCACGACCAATGGGAAGTAGCAGATGGCACAACATTGCAAAAACTAGGCATCGACCTTGCATTATTTGTAGGTGACTACGGCAATGAATCAGTAGATGTAGTCAAAGCGATCGCCGATCTCGACATTCCTAAAGCAGCAGTGTTTGGCAACCACGACGCTTGGTATACCGCTACTGCGTGGGGTCGCCAGAAGTGTCCTTACGATCGAAAAAAAGAAGACTGGGTGCAAGAACAAATAGACTTATTAGGAGAAGCCCATGTTGGTTATGGCAAACTAGACTTTCCTAAACTAAATTTAACCGTTGTTGGTAGCCGTCCGTTTACTTGGGGCGGTTCGAGCTGGAAAAACGAAGACTTCTATCAAGAAAGATTTGGCGTAGCAAGCTTTGAGGAGTCTACCGCACGCATTATAGCAGCAGCTCGTAACGCCACCTACGATACCGTCATTTTTCTCGGACATAACGGCCCGTCAGGATTAGGAGATTGCCCTGAAGACCCTTGTGGCAAGGACTGGCAACCCTTGGGGGGTGATTTTGGCGATCCAGATTTGACAGAGGCGATCGCGCAAACACGTGCCGCAGGAAAACAGATTCCTTTGGTCACATTTGGTCATATGCACCATAAACTACGCCACACTCAAAAGTACTTGCGTAAGCCAGTTCATGTTGCCCGCGAAACAGTTTACCTCAATGCTGCTAGCGTACCTAGAATCGTGGAAAATGGCAGCGATCGCCAGCGCAATTTTTCCTTAGTCTATCTGCAATCTGGGATAGTCTCTCAAGTGTCTCTCGTTTGGGTAGATCGAGATTATCGAATAGCATCAGAGCAAATCCTTTATCAGCAACAAAGTCAGCTCGTGCAGCCTGCATAGAAAATAGAATGTGCTATCATTTATTAGCTTTTATATCTAGCTAACAGCTAGTAGCTAAATTGGAGAGGTGGCAGAGTGGTCGATTGCGTTCGACTTGAAATCGAATGTTCCGAAAGGAACCGTGAGTTCGAATCTCACCCTCTCCGTTAATCATTTTCACGTTCTGCCAGTTCTAACCAACGTTCGGTCGCCATATCGATTGCTTGCACTAATTGAGCTAACTGCTCGGACAACTGCTGCATTTCAGTAAAATCGCCGGGAGGGTTGTTGTAGAAAATCTTTTCTAACTCTTCCTTTTGCGCTTCCATCTCGGGAATTTGAGTCTCTAGCGTTTCATATTCCCGTTTCTCTTTGAAAGATAGCTTGCGCGAGGACGCGGGAGTCGGGAGTCGGGAGTCGGGAGTCGGGGTTGGAGTTCGACTTTCAGCTTTTGGCTTTTGACTCTCAATTTTTGACTTTTCTTCCTCTTCCGCTTGCTTGTAGTCTAGATATACCGAATAATTACCTGGATATTGGCGCAAAGTTCCACCAGGTTCGAGCGCAAAAATAGTCTCCACCGCGCGATCGAGAAAATAGCGATCGTGGGAAACCACGATCGCGCAACCGTTAAAGTCTTCTAGATACTCTTCTAATACCGCTAGCGTTTGTACGTCTAAATCGTTTGTCGGTTCGTCTAAAATCAACACGTTGGGCGCACTCATCAGCACGCGCAACAAAAACAACCGCCGCTTTTCTCCGCCAGACAGCATGTGGATGGGTGCATATTGCTGGTTGGGGGGAAACAGAAACCGTTCCAACATTTGGGAAGCCGTAATGATGCTACCATCGGCTGTTTTAACCAACTCTGCTACATCTTTGAGATATTCGATAACTCGCTGGTTTTCATTCAGCGTCAAATCTTCAGAATGTTGGTCGAAATAACCAATATGAATTGTGGAACCAATTTCCACCGTACCGGAATCGGGCTGTACTCGTCCGGTAATAATATCCATCAGCGTCGATTTTCCCGCGCCGTTACTGCCAATAATGCCAATGCGGTCTTCGGGATTGAATGTATATGTAAAGTCTTTGATGAGAAGGCGATCGCCGTAAGACTTGCTAATATTTTCTAACTCAATTACCTTTTTCCCAATCCGCCGACCTGGAGTAGAAATTTCTACCTTACCCTGCACTTGCTTAAATTCCCGCGCCTGCATCTCGTAGATGCGATCGATTCTAGCTTTTTGCTTAGTGCTACGGGCTTTTGGACCTCGTTTCAACCATTCCAACTCTCGCCGTAATACTCCAGCGTGTTTGCGCTGACTGCTGACGGCTGATTCTTCTGCCTCTGCCTTTTTTTCCAGATAATAAGCATAGCTACCGGAATAAGTATAAAGGTCGCCGCGATCGATCTCGATAATGCGATTTGTGACCCGATCCAAAAAGTAGCGATCGTGAGTGATGAGTAACAGCGCACCGCGAAACCGAGTTAGATAACTCTGCAACCACTCAACAGATAATGCATCTAAATGGTTTGTCGGTTCATCCATCAACAACACATCTGGTTCCGACAGTAAAGCTGCTGCTAGCGCGATTCGCTTGCGGTAGCCCCCAGAAAGATTGCTAATTTTGGCATCAAAGTCTTCAATTCCTAACTTGCTAAGAATGACTTTAGCATTAGTTTCTACTTCCCATGCTCCCAATGCTTCAATCTGCTGAGAAACTTTCGACAAACGCGCCATGAGTTTATCGAGATCGCCCTGTCCGTGCGCGAGTTTATCGGAAATTTCTTCGTATTCCCGCACTAGCGCCATCTGTTCGCCACCATCGGCAAACACTTGTTCTAAGACAGTACGATTCTCATCTAAATTTGGCTGTTGGGGTAGGTAGACAATTTTAGCTCCCGAATTTACCCAAATCTCACCGCTATCTATTGGTTCCAGTCCGGCGATCGCCTTGAGTAGTGTTGATTTACCAGAACCGTTCACCCCAATTAGCCCGACTTTATCGCCTTCATCCAGGCTAAAGCTAGCATCTTTCAAGATTTCCTTGATGCCAAAGTCTTTTTTAACCGATCGCAGCGTGAAAATAGTCATGGGTTATAGGTAAGCTACCAGTTACCTAGTCTAACGTTGATGCAAAAGTTAATTGTAGGGGCGGGTTTTGACTAAATATTCACATATTCACGGGCTTTGGCTGCCAATCTATCTGCCACACCCGCCTGTACAAAAGTCAAAAGTCAAAATCGTTATTTTCAGTGAGTCGAGACAAACCAATCGATTAATTTACGAGCAATACTCAACTTTGGGGGAATTTGGGGTAAATTATGCTTGTTAAACCAACCAGCATCCACTAACTCTTCTGGTTCGATCGCAATTTCACCGCTAGCATAGGTAGCTGTAAAACCAATCATCAGAGAATTGGGAAAAGGCCAAGGTTGGGAACCAAAATAGCGAATGTCTTTCACTTCAATCCCGACTTCTTCGCGCACTTCTCGCACTACCGTTTCTTCTAGCGATTCGCCTGGTTCGACAAATCCAGCTAATATACTGTACATCTTGGGTGGAAATCCGTGAGCGCGAGCTAATAACAATTCCTCACCGCGAGAGATGAGGACGATAACCGCAGGTGAGAGGCGGGGATAATTAACCAAACCACAGTTAGGACAACGTTTTGCCCGTTCGTAAGGTAATTGGGTGGTAGGAGTGGCGCAGTAACCACAGTACTGATGAGTGCGATTCCATTCGACGATTTGAATGGCGCGACCGCTCAAAATAAATAAATCTTCGTCCAACGTGCCGTATAATTCTCGCAGCCCTTGTAATGTCATGCCTGCGGGTGTAGATATATCTTGAGGAAGTTCGGCACAGTAGCAGGGGCGATCGCCTAACGTACCGAGAAATTGCGTCCGTATAGGAGTTAAGCCAATCTCTTCTAAACTAGTGAGTTGGGGGATTTGATTCGCTGTTCCTTCTTGATGTACTAGTAGTTTTTTACCTACAAAGGCAAACCACCAAGCGGGTACGGATTGTTCTACGGGTGGAGTAATGCTAGGAGTAAAGGTACGATGCATTGTTAAAGCGCGTTGGGGTCAAAGATCCGATTTTATGTCACGCACAGAAGATCGTATCGTAGGGGCAGGTTCACCAAAAAACTTCATACTCATACGAAGATCTCAATAAACTCGCCCTTTTTATGTCGCGCAAAGACGCAAAAGCGCAAAGAAGAGGAGATGGTGCAGCGCAAACCTACCACGGCAGAAATTCAAGCGGCATACGGACACACGGTTCCAGATATTATTGCTCCAAATTTAAATGTTTTGTTTTGCGGGATTAATCCTAGTCTCTATAGTGCTGCTGTCGGACATCATTTTGCCCGCCCAGGAAATCGCTTTTGGCGATCGCTTCACGCTGCGGGTTACACAGAACGGATACTGTCACCGTTTGAAGACCGCGATCTGTTACAGTTTGGTTATGGTTTGACAAATATCGTCGATCGCGCCACGGCTAGGGCAGATGAGTTACAAGCTGAAGAATTGATCTTCGGTCAACAGCAGTTAGCAGTCAAGATCGAACAATATCAGCCGCGATTTTTAGCTATTTTGGGTATCAGCGCCTATCGGACAGCATTTTATCAACCCAAAGCTGTCGTGGGAAGACAAGCTGAGTTATCGTCCGGCACAACGATTTGGGTATTACCTAATCCCAGTGGGTTAAACGCTCATTATCAAATAGCAGATCTTACGCGGGTGTATCGAGAATTGCTACTGGCGGTGAACCATTGAGCGCGTCTTGAGTGAGTACCTCGATCGCTGTCTTTAACCAATCAATATAAGTCTGTTCTTTGCGAATTGCTAGCTCTAATACTAGTCGTTGCATCAACTGTTCGCGGTTGTTTATAGGATTGCTCAACGTTGGTAGTTCTATTTGTTCGCATTCCGCTAACTTCTCGCGTCGTGCTGCTAGCTGTCGTTCTAATAAGTGGATCGTAGCTTCGTTTGATAGATGGGCAGAAAAAAATAATTGAATTGGTAGTGGATCTCTTACTGTTGGTATGGGTTGAGGGCTTTGTAGCCACTGAGTTAATTCGGCAATTCCTGCTTCAGTGACGCTGTAAACTTTACGGTTGGGGCGATCGCGCTGAATTTCAACTTTATAGGTAATCCATCCTTGCTCGACTAGTTTATCAAGGGTTCGATAAATTTGTGCCTGATCCGCAGACCATAAGTAAGTCATACAGCGATCGAAGCAGCTCGTTTTCAAGTCATACCCTGTCCTTTTTGCTTGTAGGAGGAAGCCCAATATTGCGTGTGCTAATGACATACGGTTTTCTGTATATAAGGTAGTAAATTCCCCATCTTTTACTACAGATCTAATCTTATGTTACTATAAGATAAGTCATATATAAGAGGCATCAATTATGATGATGCTGATAACGACTTACCACGACAAAGAACGCTGACACGAAGACACAAGGCTCGGACGTAGAACGTTTAGGAGACGGGTTGATGGAACTGTGTTAACGATAAAGTGCTAACAATAAAAGAGTCGCGATCGCCTGCCCATCAAATCTAAGTTGCGATTTGCACGCATATTGTCAAGAGCCGTTAACTGTTAAACTCCATCTGTAATCAATACCGCAGCAGCAAAAATTTCAACGATTAAAGACTATCGTAACGGGAGGATGGATTCCATTGACTTCTCACAAATTGCTACAACGAATACATCGACATCAATATCTGCGCGATTTGCGTAACAAATTACTCTATTTACACCGCGTACTGTTAGATACCGAACGCATTGCTTACGAACAAGTTAGCGGGCGAGTGTCAAGTGGAGAACTGCTGCAATTAGCGATCGATCGCGAACAATTTGCTTGGCTACATCGCATCTCTGAATTAATCGTGCAAATTGATGAAATGTTGCAAGCAGATGAGCCAGTTACGCCAGGTATTATCAAAGAGTTGACTACTTACATCCGCACGCTATTAACACCATGTGAAACAGGCGATGAATTTGCTAGAAGATACTACAATGCTTTCCAGCAAGAACCTGCTGTTGTGTTAGCACATGCAGAAGTTACGCAGTTGCTAAATAGTCGTTAGTCATTTGTCATTGGTCATTTGAAGATTTTGAGGGGCTGGCATCTTGCCAGTCCTTTAACAATTGGAGTTTTACGCTTACTAAGAGTAGTTGATAGCGGACAGATCTAGGCAGATGACAGAAGGAAATTACATTTTACTACGTATATAAACTCTCAGCTTTACAATAAATCTTTTGCGGTGGTTCGGTAAAATATTTAAACAAAGCTGGACAAAGCCAACCTGCTAAATTTTGCTGTTGCCAGCAATACCAATGACCGCCAAATTCTTCTTTTATCCAGATTAATTCTGCCTGAAATTTAGGAAAAGGAGTAGCAGAAAATAATAGCCTGAAGCCTTCATCATGATGGGAAATGTCTTTAACCAAAATATCGAGCATTTCCGGTATACCACTGACAAATGGTTCTTTAACTAATCCTACTGTTTCATCGTCAAATACCCATGTTTGCTGGTAGCGATAGGGAAAAATGACCATAATTGCGTTTGCCATCAGCCTCACCTCAAATAGTAATAGCCGATCGTATGTCACGAATGGCGATCGCAAGCTAAAATGTAAAGCTGTGTAAATAAATACCTAAAGTATGTGCCGTTTACTTGGCTACCTGGGTGGGATGGTATCGCTAGAAAAACTGCTGTACAAACCAGAACACTCGCTGATCGTCCAAAGCTATCAACCCCGCGAAATGAATTCTGGATTGCTGAATGCAGATGGTTGTGGGGTTGGCTGGTATCATACCCAGCGCGATACTAACCCGTTCACCTATAAAAGCGTCCTACCAATTTGGAACGATGTCAATCTGCCCAGTTTGAGTCGTTATGTCGAGTCTGGCTGCGTGCTTGCCTACGTCCGCAGTGCTACGCCGGGACAAGCAGTCGATTTAAGTAACTGCCAACCGTTTGACAATCAAAAGCTTTTGTGCATTCACAACGGGCGGGTAGAGAATTTTCACCAAACCATCTATCGTCCGATCCGCGATCGCCTCAGCGATTTTGCTTACCAAGCAATTAAAGGCAGTACTGACTCAGAACACATATTTGCGCTATTACTAGATGAAGTCCAAGCCAATCCCTCTATGAGTTTAGAGCAAGCATTATCAGCTACCATAAACAATCTCGATCTATTGGCTAAGTCCCATCAAACTAGAGCTTCCGCCAACTTGCTGATAAGTGACGGCAAGCGTCTAATTGCTTCTCGTTTTGCCAGCGATCGCAACTCTCCCTCTCTCTACTGGCTGCGAGACGATCCAGCATTTCCAGCCGCAGTCATCATTGCTTCCGAACCTTTATTTAAAGGTGACTGGCACTCTATGCCAGAACATAGCATCGTCAGTGTAGGAGAAGACCTTGAAATCCAGTTCCATCAAATTTAGACCGAGCGATCGCCCGCAGCAGCAACGTCACCAACTAAGAGAATGGTACGAGCAGTGTCGTCAAGGAACTTTAGCTGTATTCGAGCAAGTAAACGAGGAAATTTTCTGCGCTCAAGCACACCCCGACTTTAGCCCTGTAGGATGGCATTTCGGTCATATTGCCTACACAGAATCCCTGTGGCTGCGAGAACGCAGTGCGGGACTAGCACCGCTATTTCCCGAACACCGCCGCCTATTTATGGCTGACGGTTTACCAAAATGCGATCGCGTTAAGTTGCCAGGTAAAGCCGTTATTCGTCACTATCTAGATACAGTCAGGCAAGAAGTTTTACAAATCCTAGAAACAATAGACTTAGAGCAACACGAACGCCTCTGGCGCTGGATGCTACAACACGAAAGCCAGCACTGCGAGACAATCGCGTTCTTATTACAGTTATCAGGGAGCAGGGAGCGCTTCGGTGCAGGGAGCAGGGAAAAGAGAGTTGGGGGAGTTGAGGGAGTTGGGGAGGCTGGGGAAGAAAATACCAATTACCAATTACCAATTACCAATTACCAAAATCAAACGCTCGAAATCCCTGCTGGATATTTCGAGCAGGGGAATAATACCATTGACGCTTTAGATAACGAGCGTCCAGCACATCAAGTTTATTTAAATACCTACTGGATCGATCGCTATCCCGTGACTTGCGCTGAATATCGCCTGTTTATGAAGGCGGGAGGCTATCACAATCCGGTGTGGTGGTCGGAAAATGGTTGGCAATGGTTGCAACAAGAACAGATCGATCGACCCCTTTACTGGTTAGAAGATCCGCAATACGATAATCATCCCGTTTGTGGTGTCAGTTGGTATGAAGCCGAAGCTTATGCCAAATTTGCAGACAAACGCTTACCTACAGAAGCTGAGTGGGAAAAAGCTGCTAGCTGGGATGTATTAAATAGTCTTCGTCACACCTATCCTTGGGGAGAAATAGAGCCAAACCTAGATCGGTGCAATCACAACTACGCGATCGCACAAACAACACCAGTCAATGCTCATCCCAACGGACGCAGCGCCTATGGTTGTGAAGATATGTTGGGCAATGTTTGGGAATGGACGGCTTGCGTATTTGATGGCTACGCAGGTTTTGCCAGTTATCCCTACACTGGTTATTCCCAAGTTTATTTTGACGGACAGCATCAAGTTCTCAAAGGTGGCAGTTGGGCAACTCGTCCTTGGGCGCTAAGAACGAGTTTTCGCAACTGGTATCATCCAGGCGTGCGACAAATCTTGGCAGGGTTTCGGTGTGCGAAAGATTAACATGTCATCGATAGTTGGTCACTTGTCATTAGTTCTCACAAATGACGAATAACAAATGACCAATGACAAATTTGTGAGAAAATGCGTAAGGAATTGGTAGTAGCTGAGTTGATCTAACTCCAGCATGATTTTTTGCTAATTGGCTTTGTGTTTTACTTCTGAAGGTCGCAGGCTATTGCAAATCGGCGATCGCGATCGGGTATGTTTGAATTTGACGGAGGTTGAGCGTGTCCATATTTGAAACTGCAAGCAATATCTATCCCCGTGCCATCGAGCAACGCTTGCAGATAGAGAATCTCATCGATCCCGCAGCGATCGCGACTAGCCGACTCACAGAAGGGAAAGACGCGATCGCGGGATTAACTCAAACGCCTAAAACCCTCCCACCCCGATACTTCTACGACGACCGAGGTTCGCAGTTATTCGAGCAAATTTGCGAACTACCAGAGTACTATCTGACGCGCACCGAAACAGCTATCCTGCAAAAATATGCGACTGAAATTGCGCGGCTAACAGGTGCGTGCGAACTCGTCGAATTGGGTAGCGGTAGCTCGACTAAAACGCGCATTCTCTTGGATGCTTATCACAAACTGGGATACCCACTACACTACATTCCAGTGGATGTCAGCGCGGGAATACTAGAGAGCAGTGCTAAACAACTCTTAACCGACTATACCACGCTCAAAGTTCGCGCTTTAGCCAGTACTTACGAACTTGCACTAGAACGACTTGCGCCAACTTTTTTACCCAGTCGCACCATCTGTTTTATTGGTAGTACTTTAGGCAATTTGACCCCTTCAGAATCTGATGAGTTTTTCGCCCGGATTTTTGCAGCACTTGAAGTAGGAGAGTATTTCTTATTGGGTGTAGATTTGCAAAAGCCAAAATCAGTTTTAGAGGCAGCTTATAACGATCGCCAAGGAGTCACGGCAGCATTTAACCTCAATATGTTGCAACACTTGAACTGGCGCTATGACAGCAATTTTGAGCTGCAAAACTTCGAGCATTGGGCTTTTTATAACGAAACAGAACATCAAATTGAAATGCATCTGAGAAGCTTGCGATCGCAAACCGTACAGATGCGATCGCTTAATTTAACAGTAGAATTTGCCGAGCGAGAAACAATCAGAACTGAAATTTCTCGTAAGTTCAACCTCAAAACCCTACAACAACAGTTACAAACACAAGGATTAATTCCACTCCAAACTTGGACAGACACCAAAAACTGGTTTGGTTTGTTGCTATGTCAAAAGAAGTGAGCCATAAATCGTAAGTCGTAAGTCGTAATTCGTAAGTCGTAGGTTAAAACACTAGCTAGTCACGAATGACAAATGACAAATGACAAATGACAAATGACTATCAAACACTTGCTTCCAATTTCATTAAAATTTGTGGTTTGATCTTCTCGTATTCCTGCTTAAGCAAACTTTTACTCAACTGCGCATCACCGTTAATATTTGAAGATTGACTGAGGAGATACCATTGTTGCAACAGTATTCCTTGACTAGAGGCAACATTAATTAATAAGCAAGAGCTAGCATATTGTGGAGTTTCACGCGCAAATAGAAGGACGCGATAGTATCCCTTGATGCCGATTGATTGAATTAAGTCTCGATTTTGACTATTTTTTAAATCGAGATAGCAAGTCAACCATTTTGTCCCATAAGTACGGTGATGGAGAGCAGTAATCCATAGCATCATGGGAGAAGGTGAGGTGATAAATAAGAAGTGGTTGTAGGTTCTATTAACTAAACGTTTATTCACTTCTGTTTGAGATAACATCACCCACAAAGCAGGACTCTCTTCACCGTTAATTTGGATTGATTGAGGAAAAACAATATCTGCGATCGGTTTATTTTGCGGCCAACGAGTTAGCCGACAAATAGCATCTGTGGTAAGTTGACCTTGCTGTGGTGCAACAATTGTATTCGCTGGCTCAATACTGCTACTTGGCGTTTGTGGTGTTATGGGTTGAGTCGTTAAAGGTAAAGACCGATCGCGCGGCTGTTCGAGAAGGGTAAAAACCTTGATAATTTCACTGACGTTTTGCGGGCGATCGCTTGGTGCTTTCGCCAAGCAGCTCATAACCAAATCTTTCACCTGTGGCGGAATGGGAAACTTTGGTTCCGATGTCTCAAAAGAACGGGGTGATTGATAGTGGTGGGCTTTAAACCAACCTCCAAATGAGTCCGTGTTGGCTTGAATCGGGATATTGCCCGTCAGCATCTCAAATAGCATGACTCCTAAACTATAGATATCAGAACGATTGGTAAGTTCGCTACCCTCCATTTGTTCTGGAGAAGAATAAGCAAACGTTCCCATGTAGTATCGAGTTTGACTGCTATCTGCTTGGAGTAACTTAGCAATGCCAAAGTCTAACAGTTTTGCTAATTCTCCCAAACTATTATCTTGAATTAATAAAACGTTACTTGGCTTAATATCTCGATGGATAATCGGATAAGTTTTTCCATCAACTGGAATTCCTTGGTGGGCGCATTCTAGACCAAGACTAATTTGCCGTCCGATACTTAAAAATCTCGGTAGTGATAGAGCATAATTGCGAATCATATCGCTCATGTTTTTCCCTTTTAAATACTCCATCACATAGAACGGCGTACCATTCTCCTCTATAACACCATAATCCATGACACGGACGATATGAATGCTTTTTTGACCCAAGATCGCGCAGGTTTTTGCTTCTTGTTCAAAACGTTCTTGCACGCGAAGTTTTTTATTATGAATCGATATACTCAGTAATTTGACAGCAACGGGAACTCCTCCTAACAATTTATCGTGGGCAAGATAGACTTGACCCATTGCCCCTGCTCCAAGTACCTCTTGAAGTTGATAGCGGTTAGCAAGTATGCGGTTGAGATTGGGATCTCGCATGAATTAAAGTTCCGCCACAGCAAAAATTTGTGGTCTCTAGTTGTCATTAGTATTCTTCCCAAAATCAGTTATCAGTGAACAGGGAGCAGGGAGCAGTTATCAGTGACCAGTAACCAATGACAAATGACAAATGACCAATTACCAATTACCAATTACCAATTACCTCACCCAACAAAACTGCTTGCTTTGCTCCAGTCACTTGAGGTAGGTTGCCTGGTATGCCTTGTTGTCGCCAGTAGGCTAGAACGGCAAATGCGATCGCTTCTTTGAAATCGGCATTCAATCCCGCTTCATCTGTTGTTATAACTGGTACTTCTAAATGAAATTGCAATCGCTGCTTTAAATATAAATTTCGACTACCACCGCCACATAAAAGAACTCGTGCTGGCATTTGCGGTAAAAATGTCCGGTAACTATGCACGATTGACGCGACAGTGAATTCTGTCAAAGTCGCTAGCAAGTCAGATGCACTCAATTGGTAATTTTGAGCATCAACTAAACATTGTTGTAAGTATTCCCAGCCAAATAACTCTCGTCCTGTCGATTTTGGCGGTGGTAGGTGAAAGAAATCTTGATTGAGCCATTGTTCTACAAGAGGATGACAAGGAGCACCACTAGCTGCCCAATTGCCATCGCGATCGTAAGTTTGTACGCCATCAGTTAAGTGCTGGACTGCGAGATCTAATAAAGTATTGGCTGGTCCCGTATCCCAACCTCTCACTTTCTCCTCCCAGTTGACATGACTGCGGGGAGGAAGATAGGCTAAATTTCCAATTCCACCGAGATTTTGGACGCATCGCGCCTCATGAAGGTGACTGAGCAGGTAAGCGTCAACTTTCGGCACTAAAGGCGCTCCATGACCTCCCGTGGCAATATCTGCTGCCCGAAAATTACTGACTGTTGGAGTATTTGTGAGTTGCGCGATCGCAGCCCCGCGTCCGAGTTGCAGGCTGTAGCCAAGTGAATATTGAGTCATAGAGACGTTGCGTGCAACGTCTCTATGACTTAAAGCAGGTGGTCTGTGAAAAACAGTCTGTCCGTGGGAACCAATTAATTCGGCGGCAGGATGTCCGGCTTGGATATTTTGAGCAGCTTGAGCAAAACAAAGCGCGATCGCATCATCTAAAGCTGCTAATTGAGGTACGGAGATGGCTTCACCTTTACAAGCTGCTAAAATTTGCGATCGCAAATCGGTAGGATAAGGATAAGTGTTTGCCGCTAACAGTTCTACCTGAATATCTTCAGTTCTGCCTGTAATATTTACCAAAGCGGCATCTATGCCATCAACAGAAGTACCGCTAATTAAACCAACTACTAAGGTCATCAGTTATCAGTTATCAGTTATCAGTTATCAGCGATCGGTTATTAGTGTAGAGACGTTACATGTAACATCTCTACAAAGTTATCAGTAGAGAGTGGTGCGTGAAAATACTTCTGACCAACTACCAACTACCAACTACCCATTACCAATTAATAGTGCAACTCATCCAAAAACTATTACCGTATTTATTCACAATTATTTTCATTTTGTTTTTAACAGGATGTCAGCCGCGCTATGGTACTGCTGCATATTCAGTTAAGCGCGTGAGTGACGGCGATACTATCAGGGTGGTAAACGCTAAGGGCGATGAGTTTAGCGTCCGCTTTGCTTGCGTGGACGCACCGGAAATACCCCATTCTGCAAAAGAAAGATACAGTCAAAGCCGTGTAGATGTCGATCAATTTAAATGGGGACTTCAGGCACAGCAGCGATTACAAAAGTTGATTCATCAAGGAGGCGATCGCGTTAATCTGACAATTACTGACAGCGATCGCTACGGACGAAAAGTGAGCGAAGTTCGTTTGGGTGACGGTACTCTCGTCCAAGAAGTTATGGCGCGGGAAGGATTGGTATTAGTCTACACACCTTACTTGAAGAATTGTCCCAGTGCCGCAGTGGTAGAACGAGCCGCAACCCAAGCACAGGAAAACAATCGAGGCGTGTGGAGCGATGCGAAATTTGTTGCTCCTTGGAAGTATCGCAGCGCGAAGAGGTAGATACACACTCTGCCTAACTCAGCTTAGCCGATCGCTGCTTTTGCCGAGCCACGGGGTTAAGCCACTTTTCTAACCAAGAAAATCCTTGAGAAGACAGCAGAGTTAAACACAAATAGACGATCGCTACAGCTGCATAAATTTCAAAAGCGCGATAGTTGGTGGCAACAATCAACTGTCCTTTGCGGAACAACTCTTCAAATCCAATTACTGCTACTAAACTCGTATCTTTAAGTAAAGTAATAAACTCATTTCCTAAAGGTGGTAACATGCGGCGGAAAGCTTGGGGAAAGATGACATAGCGCATAGTTTGGACTGAATCTAAGCCCAAAGATTCAGCAGCTTCCGATTGTCCTAACTCAATTGATTGAATCCCTGCACGAACAATTTCAGCAATGTATGCCGCGCTATTTAAACTCAAAGCTAACACTGCTGCAGCTAAACGATCCAGAGAAAAATCAAACCCGATTTGTTGAACGATCGCGGGTAAGCCAAAATAAATCATAAAGATTTGGACTAACAACGGCGTACCTCGAAAAAAATCGACATATGCCCTCGTCACCCAGCGCAAAGGGACGATATGAGAAAGTCGCGCAATTCCGACTAACGAACCACCAACTAATCCCAAAAGAACAGAAAAGGCTGTTAATTGGAGCGTGACTAAAGCACCAGCTAGTAGAGTGGGAATTGCCTGAAAAATAATCTCGAATGCATTAGTCATAATTGCGAGATCTGAGTTTTTTAGTTGGCAAAGGGCGATTTCTCTGGCAATTTAGGCGGTTCGGCATTAAACCACGTTTTATAAATTTGAGCATATGTATTGTCACCCAAAATTGTCTCTAATCCCTGATTAATTGAAGCTAAATTAGGAGAATTTTTAGCCGTAGCAATACCGTAAAACTCTTCCGTCAGCAATTGACCGACAACTTTAATCCCTGAAAGGTTAGCATTTTTAATTGCATATAAAGTAACAGGTGCATCGTTAATAACTGCATCCACATTACCATTTTTCAATTC
>NZ_JBOFLP010000365.1:0-35517 GCF_051657925.1 Chroococcidiopsis sp. | reverse complement strand
ACAGGCGCGAGAATGCCGCAAGCCCAGTAACCCGTTGGTTTACCGCTAATTTCTTCTAGCTTGCGCGTCCATTCGGGGTAGAGCGATCGCGATCGCCAGCACAGATCTAACATTGCCCCTGGAGGGATTTGTTCGGCTTGAGGTGCTAGCATTCCCGCCGCTGCATGACTTGCCGCAGCATGAAAATCGCGGCAAAGTAAAGTGACAGATGCACCGCGCAATCTTAACTCAACGGCGATCGCCAAACCAACGACCCCGCCACCAATAATTAAAATGTCATTTGTCATTCGTCATTTGTCATTTGTGAGTTAGGCAAGAGGCGAGAAATTGAGCGATCGCTTTACCAGCGGTGCTTTGCCAGCCATTGTGTATGCATATATTGTGTATGCATTTTGAGTTCTTTCCATAAACAGCTTCCCTCCGCTGGTATTACCCAGTCTCAGGTTCTAAGGGACTATCTCAGCCTGGTTTCCCAGACACCCCTAGCTATATTCGCTCATCCTAGCACTTGAATCAGAGGAAAGTTCAGAAGCTGCCGATGTTAGCCCTATTGTCATAGTAGTTCGCTGCATAACACATCGACCGGAAAAGCGAAGCATCTTTACATCCATCAACACAATCGCTCTGCTGGCACTTTCTATCATTCCGACTTCCGAC
Source organism: Chroococcidiopsis sp. (assembly GCF_051657925.1). Classification (NCBI taxonomy): domain Bacteria; kingdom Bacillati; phylum Cyanobacteriota; class Cyanophyceae; order Chroococcidiopsidales; family Chroococcidiopsidaceae; genus Chroococcidiopsis; species Chroococcidiopsis sp. The sequence goes on along the minus strand of NZ_JBOFLP010000365.1, from coordinate 34,860 downwards.
TTCCGACTTCCGAATTCCACACAATTTCCGTACCTTGTCCCCAAAATCCGTCAAATTTTGTTATCTTTACATCACCTAAAACTTTTGTTTGGCAAGCTAACCTTAAGTTGCGCGTGGGAGAATGGGGAGGAAGGGAGCGACGGGTTTTGTCCTGCCAATTTGGTTCGGAAACTTCGCCTTCGACTAACACCGCACAAGTACCGCAACTGCCAATACCGTGACAATTAATAACTTTAGCGCCGCCGTTATACAAGTCAATGTCATGCTTAAGCAAGACTTGTCGTAAATTAGCGCCGCGATCGCATTCGATTATTTTACCTTGAGCAATTACCTTTACCATCTTCATGTTAGTTAGCGACTTCGCCATCTAGTTCTACCTAAAATCAGAATATCGCTTTCTAAAGTTCGAGCTTTCCTGTGTTTGTTTTTTCCCTATGACCGAAGCATTACCCCTTGCCTCCAACCCAAACCAAATCTGGATTTACGATACGACCCTGCGCGACGGTACGCAGCGTGAAGGCTTGTCTGTATCCTTAGAAGATAAATTACGCATTGCCCGCCAGCTAGACCAATTGGGCGTTCCCTTTATCGAAGGTGGATGGCCTGGGGCAAATCCTAGAGATGTACAATTCTTCTGGCAGCTGAAGGAAGAACCCCTCAAACAAGCCGAAGTCGTTGCTTTTTGTTCTACCCGTCGTCCCCATGTCAGTGCGGCGGAAGATTCATTACTGCAAGCGATTTTGGCTGCTGGGACTCGCTGGGTAACGATCTTTGGCAAATCTTGGGATCTCCATGTTACAGAAGGGCTAAAATGCAGCCTGGAAGAGAATTTAGAGATGATTCGCGATACAGTTACCTACCTTCGCAGTCAAGGGCGACGAGTCATTTACGATGCCGAACATTGGTTCGATGGATACAAACACAATCGCGATTATGCCTTAAAAACTTTAGCAGCCGCGATCGCCTCTGGAGCAGAATGGCTCGTTCTGTGCGACACCAACGGCGGGACTTTACCACATGAAATTAGTTCTATCGTCCGCAACGTAGTTTCATTTATTCAAAAATTTCCGACTCCCGATTCCTGTACGGGCGGGTTTGGAAACCCGCCCCTACCGATTCCCCAAATAGGAATCCATACTCATAATGATTCCGATACAGCTGTCGCCAATGCGATCGCAGCTGTGATGGAAGGGGCGAAGATGGTGCAGGGAACGATCAACGGCTACGGCGAACGCTGCGGGAATGCAAACCTCTGTTCTCTCATCCCTAACTTACAACTCAAACTCGGCTACCAATGCCTTGCTGACGCGCAACTGCCTCAAATAACTGAAGTTAGTCGTTTTGTCAGCGAAGTTGTCAACCTTGCCCCTGACGAACACGCGCCTTTTGTGGGGCGTTCTGCCTTTGCCCATAAGGGAGGCATCCACGTCTCGGCTGTGGAACGCAATCCTCTCACCTACGAACACATTCAGCCAGAACAAATCGGTAACCGCCGCCGGATTGTGATTTCTGACCAAGCAGGAATTAGCAATGTCGTCGCTAAAGCCCGTACATTTGGGATTGAATTAGATAAACATAACCCTACAGCGCGGCAAATTCTGCAACGATTGAAAGAATTAGAAAGTGAAGGCTATCAATTTGAAGCCGCTGAAGCTAGTTTCGATCTCCTCATGCGCGAGGCGTTGGGTAAACGACAGCAATTTTTTGAAATTAAAGGCTTTCAAGTTCACTGCGATTTAGTTGAAGGGCGAACTAATACTAATGCCCTCGCCACTGTTAAACTAACTGTTAGCGGTCAAGATATTCTCGAAGCCGCTGAGGGAAATGGTCCTGTAGCAGCATTAGACAGGGCATTGAGAAAAGCTTTAGTGAATTTTTATCCTCAAATTGCTCAGTTTGAATTGAGCGATTACAAAGTCAGAATTTTAGACGGACACAGCGGTACGGCAGCAAAAACCCGCGTATTAGTAGAATCAAAAAACGGTCATCAGCGTTGGACGACCGTTGGCGTTTCTCCTAATATTTTAGAAGCTTCCTATCAGGCAGTTGTAGAAGGATTGGAATATGGATTAATGTTGCATTCGTCAGTTGAAACTGCACCGAAAATCAAGACATTCTAGCAGGGGCGCATAGCTGTGCGCCCCTACAGTCTACAAATTCAAATTAATGCACAGACTCAACAGGTAATTCTGTACCCGCAGGCGATCGCAAATCTTCTACCATTTCTTGTACGGCAATTGGTGGCGGTGGAGTCAGGCGGGAAACGATCAGAGTAACGATAAAGTTAATCATCATCCCGACCGTGCCGATACCTTCGGGAGAAATCCCAAATAACCAAGGTTGCATCCCGTAAAATTTCACCCCGACGATGTAGAACAGGGTGAACAATAGACCGACTATAATACCTGCGATCGCACCTTCTCGATTCGTTCGTTTATCGAAAATACCCAACACAATTGCGGGGAAAAAGCTAGCAGCCGCTAAGCCAAAGGCAAAAGCTACCACTTGCGCCACAAATCCAGGCGGATTGATCCCAAAATATCCCGCCAGCACCACGGCTAACCCGACCATAATCCGACCGACAAACACCCTTTGGGTTTCCGAGGCGTTGGGATTAAGTATTCGGTAGTAAATATCGTGGGCGACAGAACTGGAAATTACCAACAGCAAACCACTAGCGGTCGATAAAGCTGCGGCTAACCCTCCAGCGGCGACAAGTCCAATCACCCAAGGAGCTAACTTAGCGACTTCTGGGGTAGACAAGACAATAATATCGGGGTCGATGGTGATTTCGCTCGTATTTTTATCGGGTGTTAACTCGATGAGTCCGTCATTATTTTTGTCGTTAAAGGTTAAGAGTTTGGTTTTTTCCCATTTGTTTGCCCAGTCTAACTGTCGCACTTGGGTAATTGGCTGATTGTGCAAAGTGTTAATTAAGTTGTAACGGGCGAAAGTTGCCAAGGCTGGAGCGCTGGTATAAAGTAGGGCGATAAATAACAACGCCCAACCAGCCGAATAACGGGCAGCTCTGACGTTGGGAACCGTGTAGAATCTGACAATAACGTGCGGTAGTCCTGCCGTTCCTACCATCAAGGCGAGAGTAGTAAACAGCACGTCCAGCATCGAGCGGTTAGCAAATGGTTGCGAATACTCCTGAAAGCCCAAATCCAACTGAATTTGATTCAGTTTGCCGACAATATCGCTAAACGTAAACGCCAGTTGCGGAATCGGATTACCAGTTAAAAGATAAGCGATCGCTCCTGCTGGAATCAAATAAGCCACAATTAAGACACCATACTGGGCTACCTGCGTCCAGGTGATGCCTTTCATGCCGCCCAAAACTGAGAAGAACGCCACTACCACCATCCCGATAATCACGCCGGTGCTGATATCGACTTGGAGAAAGCGGCTGAAGACAATTCCGACACCCCGCATCTGTCCGGCGACATAAGTTAGAGAGACAAATAAAGCAGCGATAACCGCGACTAACCTAGCCGCATTGGAGTAATAGCGATCTCCCACAAAATCCGGCACGGTATACTTGCCAAACTTGCGCAGATATGGCGCAAGTAGGAGTGCCAGCAGCACGTAACCGCCAGTCCAACCCATCAGATAAATCGAGCCATCGTAGCCCAGAGTCGAAATTAACCCCGCCATCGAGATGAAAGAAGCTGCGGACATCCAATCAGCCGCCGTTGCAGCTCCATTGGCGATTTGGGGGATATCTTGCCCAGCGACGTAAAAGCCGGAACTATCTTTGACGCGCGATCGCCAACCGATGTAGAGATACAGTAGGAAAGAGAGGGCAACTAAAATAATCGTCCAAAGTTCTGCTGACATGATTTCCCCTCACTTCCTAATCCCATATTTGCGATCGAGCTTGTCCATTTGAAACGCATAGATAAAAATCAAGACGACAAAAGTTAAGATCGAGCCTTGTTGTGCCATCCAAAAGCCTAGAGGAACGCTCCCAATTCGGATTGCATTCAACGGCTGTGCTAACAGGATGCTAAACACCAGGGATACCAGCGCCCAAACAATTAATAGATTCCGAATTAAAGCCGTGTTTGCCCGCCAGTATGCTTCTTGTCTATCTCTATCCATAGTTTTATAAATTGAATTTGTGAAATGATATGGATTAAGGTGTAAAAACGCAAGGCTTTGGCTGTAAAAATAGTTTAAAACTTAACAATCTAATCGATACAAAAAAAGTTTGCTTTTCAGTTGCAAGAAAGTATGAATTAACTGAAAAAGAAATTAAGACTAAAGACAAACAGTAAACTGAGGCAAGGACAATTTTTTGGTATAACGGCGACTTAATCAAAACAAATGTCATCGGGTTAGCGGTTGACGATCCAGGACTCTTGTATGGAGCAACCGTGTTTACTACACTGCGAGTTTATTGTCAGTCACTCGATCGCCCCTTAACGAACTGGAAAGGACATTGCGATCGCCTCCGCTCCAGCATTCAATTCTTAGACTGGCAAGAACCAAACTGGCAGAAAGTTCGACAAGGAGCAGAAATCTTGCTGCAAGATTTTCCCGTATTGAGAGTCACAATCTTTCCTGACGGCAGAGAGTGGATAACTGGGCGATCGCTACCAACGGACTTGACAGAAAAGCAAAAACATGGAGTAGCAGCCAGCTTAATATCTGGAGAAGAATTTCACCGCTTCCTACCCACCCATAAAACAGGTAACTACTTAGGTGCGTGGCTAGCCAGAACAAAAGCCCAACACATGACAGCCAGCGAAGCAATTCTGCTCAATAGCAACGATAACTGGCTGGAAACCAGTACGGGTAATTTGTGGGGATGGCAAGACGGTTGTTGGTGGACACCACCACTAGAGGCTGGAATATTACCAGGCGTAATGCGATCGCAACTGCTTGACTGGCTCGAAAATCAAAACCAACCAGTTATGAAAAAACCTTGGATACCAGAAATGGTCAAAACAATGGAAGCGATCGCCTACAGCAATAGCATTGTAGAACTCATTCCCATCCATAGCGTATTTGAGGAGCGAGGAGTAAGGAGTGAGGAGCGAGGGCAAGCAAAAACGAATCAACTAAACTACAACCCCTATCATCCAGCCTTTGAGCAACTACGCGAATTGTTTGCAGACTAACTCTCAGCGCCTTCTTTGCGCCTACGCCTACTCTACTCTTCGCGTCTACTCTTCGAGAACGCTCCGCGTATGCGTATTTGCGCGACATTATCTTCTCCCACTCCCATAAAGAGAAGCCCCACCCGCCGCAACTGTCACCAACGCGATCGCCATTATTGCCCGTAACTCCAAAGTTTCCCGCAAAACAATAAAACCAATGACAGCCGCCGCCACAGGTTCCAAACTCAACAACACGCCAAACACCCTTACAGGTAGCCACCGTAACGCCTCTAACTCAAACGAGTATGGAATCGCCGAAGAAAGAATCGCCACTCCAAACCCAATAAATAACATTTGTGGATTTAACAGCGCCGAGCCACCCGTAACAATTCCCATTGGCAACATAACGATCGCCGCCACTGCCATCGCCAAAGCCAGCCCCACGCCTCCAGGGACAACCCGCCCTACCTTAGCAGAAAGGAGAATATAAGCCGCCCAAAATCCCCCCGCTGTCAGCGCCAAAATAATTCCAGCAAGATTGACGGTCAAACCACCAATTGGAGCCAGCAAAACGATACCGCATCCAGCCAGCAACACCCACAACAGATCGAGCAAGCGCCGAGAATTGGCGATCGCCACGCCCAAAGGACCGATAAACTCCAACGCTACCGCAATGCCAATTGGAATCCGCTCGATTGCCAAATAAAATGAGAGATTCATCAAACCCAAAGACAAACCAAACAAAATCAGCACCCCGTAGTTCTGGCGCTGAATACCCTTAATTTGCGATCGCCATAGCACCAGCAACACCACCGCTGCAAAACCCACCCGTAACAGCACTACAGCAGCAGGACTGAGCGTACTAAACAACGTTTTCGCGATCGCCGAACCTAACTGAGTCGAGGCGATCGACAGCAGCACCAAACTTGTAGGCGATAGAGTAGGCTGAGAACCAATCTTTTTCATCGTTCACCAACATCGTCGATCGGAGTGCGATCGCGTAACCCCAATCCACCATAATTCAACATCAGCCGCCGCAACAAATCACCCCTAAGAATAGTGATGCGTGGTGCGTGGTGCGGTGCGTGAAAAGAGGTAAAAGTGAGAGATAAAAAGTACATTCTTTCCCTCGCTCCTCGCTCCTCACTCCTCGCTCCTCATTCTGATACCTGACAAGCGGCAAGTTTCTAAGGTAGATTAAAATTAATTAACATAAGAAAAAAACGCCCTTGCCCGTAAGCTTTAGGAGGCTAACCCTCGGTGAATAAACGGTGGAGAAACGCAGGGCTGTACGCATTACTGGCAATTGTGGTCATTGCGCTGGGAACGGCGTTCTTTGACAAACAGCCTCAGAGTCGAGAGACATGGCGATACAGCGATTTTATTCAAGCAGTTGAAAAAGGTAGAGTTGCTCAGGTCAGACTTAGTGCCGATCGCACCAGAGCACTTGTCAAGCCTCAAGATGGCAGCCAAGTCATCGTCAATTTACCCGATGACCCCGAATTAATTTCAATCTTGACGGAGAGAGGAGTTGATATTGCGGTTCTACCTCAAACTGATGAAGGTTTTTGGTTCAAAGCCCTCAGTAGCTTATTTGTCCCCGTCTTGCTTTTAGTTGGCTTATTCTTTTTACTACGCCGCGCCCAAAATGGTCCTGGCAGCCAAGCAATGAACTTTGGCAAGTCTAAAGCTAGGGTACAAATGGAGCCACAAACGCAGGTAACATTTGGCGATGTGGCTGGAATCGACCAAGCCAAATTGGAATTGAACGAAGTTGTAGACTTCCTGAAAAATGCAGATCGCTTCACCGCAGTCGGGGCGAAAATTCCTAAAGGTGTATTGCTAGTTGGACCCCCAGGAACGGGTAAAACTCTCCTAGCTCGTGCTGTAGCGGGTGAGGCTGGCGTTCCCTTCTTCTCAATTTCCGGTTCGGAATTCGTTGAAATGTTCGTTGGTGTGGGTGCGTCTCGCGTCCGCGACTTATTCGAGCAAGCAAAGGCAAACGCACCTTGTATCGTATTCATCGATGAAATTGATGCCGTAGGACGGCAGCGCGGTGCTGGTTTAGGTGGTGGTAACGACGAACGGGAGCAAACCCTGAACCAGTTACTCACCGAAATGGATGGTTTTGAAGGCAATACTGGAATCATCATTATTGCTGCAACTAACCGCCCAGACGTACTTGATGCAGCGTTGTTGCGTCCCGGTCGTTTCGATCGCCAAGTCGTTGTAGATCGACCCGATTACGCCGGACGTTTGGAAATCCTCAAAGTTCACGCCCGTGGCAAGACTTTGGCAAAAGACGTAGATCTAGATAGAATTGCCCGTCGTACACCAGGTTTTACAGGTGCAGACCTATCGAACCTGTTGAATGAAGCTGCAATTTTAGCTGCTAGACGTAACCTGAGCGAAATTTCGATGGATGAAGTCAACGACGCGATCGATCGCGTTTTGGCAGGTCCTGAGAAGAAAGACCGCGTGATGAGCGAGAAGCGCAAGCAACTCGTAGCCTATCATGAAGCCGGTCACGCCTTAGTAGGGGCGCTGATGCCAGACTACGACCCCGTACAGAAAATTAGCATCATTCCTCGCGGTCGCGCTGGTGGTTTGACTTGGTTCACACCTAGCGAAGACCGGATGGACACCGGACTCTACAGCCGTTCGTATTTAGAAAATCAGATGGCTGTGGCTTTAGGTGGTCGGATTGCCGAAGAAATTATCTTTGGTGAAGAAGAAGTCACCACTGGTGCATCCAACGACTTACAACAAGTCGCCAGAGTTGCCAGACAAATGATCACTCGTTTTGGTATGAGCGATCGCCTCGGTCCGGTTGCTCTCGGTCGTCAACAAGGTAATATGTTCCTCGGACGCGATATCGTTGCCGAACGCGACTTCTCCGAAGAAACAGCTTCTGTCATTGACGAAGAAGTGCATCAGCTCGTTGATACCGCTTACAAGCGAGCAAAATCAGTACTAACTAACAACCGTGCCATTCTAGATCGGCTAGCTCAAATGCTAGTAGAGAAAGAAACTGTAGATGCAGACGAACTGCAAGAGTTGTTAGCAAATAACGATGTCAGAACAGCTGCGATCGCATAGTTGTTCAAGACATTAACATTAGTAGGGTGGGCAATGCCCACCTTTTTTATTTCAATAGTAGGGTGGGCAATGCCCACCTTTTTTATTTCAGCGAGTAAGTGTTGTCATAGGGCAATTTCTGGGAATACTGAAAAATAGCGAACAGTTATCAGTGGTCAGTTATCAGTTATCAGTTATCAGTTGTTAGTTACTTCTCACTTACGACTTACGACTTACCAATTACCAGTAACTATTATCTCTTAAACACCTATGTCTATTCAACAACTTCAACCTGCCAACCAGCAAGAATTAAGAGTTTACCTTCCTTATTTTCAAGGCAATAAACGTAATATCTTACCCCTTGCCATCAGTTTGTTTAAAAAAGGAGTGATGGAAGGACAGCGTAAAATTGAAAGTGCGGATGGTATTCCCTTTATAGCAACTTGGAATATTTCCACATTACCAGCAGACCTGATCCGGTGTCGGCTACAATTTGATGGTAACGCCGATTTGAGTTACGAGTTGCTAATGCAAAGCTCGGAATATATCGATCATTTAATCGATGTCATTCTCAATTTTCAGCGCAGCCGCAGTACAGATTTTTCTAAACCTTTTTACCGCAAACTACTCCGCATTGAAGAATAGCAAACAGTTATTCTTATCGAGTAGTTCTGAGCAATTAGCTGCTAGCAATCGATAACTAGTGGCGCGATCGCATGAGGGTGAGAACATAGATTATATCCCCCTCAATTCCCTTTAGAAAGGGAGACTTGTAAATTGTGATATTAAAACTTGGATTAGATTTTCTAGCAGCGATCGCATTTTATACTTGTCTGCCCATCCCTAAGTTGAATTTAGACTTTCAGCGCGTAGCGCGTCTTGTACCGCTGGTAGGTTTGATTGTAGGTGGAATTCTAGGATTGTTAGATCTGGGCTTATTTTTATTAGGCGTACCCATACTAACTCGCAGTGCTGTAGTTGTCGTAAGTTGGATTGCGATTACTGGGGGACTGCACCTAGATGGAGCAATGGATACTGCTGATGGCTTGGCAGTACAAGATCCGCAAAGACGCTTACAAGTCATGGCAGATAGCGTTACAGGTGCGTTTGGAGCAATGGTTGCGATCGCTATCCTACTACTAAAATTATCAGCCTTAACCGATCTCGATACTTATCGCCCTCTAATATTGATGGCAGCTTGTGGTTGGGGACGATGGGGACAACAAGTCGCGATCGCCTGTTATCCTTATCTCAAACCTACAGGTAAAGGAGCATTTCACAAAGCAGCGATTCGGTCTTATTGGGATTTATTGCCAGGACTGTTATTATTGCTCGGTCTTAGTGGAGTACAGCTCTTGCTAAACCGCGATCGCATTGTAGCGTCTCTTGCTATGGCATTAGGTGGCAGTGCAATCTCTATTATGACTAGCGCTTGGTTGAATTATAAGTTAAGCGGTCATACGGGAGATACCTACGGCGCGGTTGTAGAATGGACGGAAGCCTTATTTTTGTGCTTGTTGACAGCTTTTTGACAGTTATCAGTGAAGAAGGGGAGCAGGGAGCAGGGAGTAGGGAGCAGGGAGCAGGGAGTAGAAAGCTGAAGGAGAAAAGTACACTAGTAGCTAACCTACTCACAAATGACAAATGACGAATGACAAATGACTACTCACTACTCACTCATTTAATGCCGAATTGTCCGTCCTTCGATGGCGGGATAAGGTAGATCGGGAACAGAGTTCCACAATGCAGATGGTTTGTCTTTGATGACGAGAGGAACCTTGGCTGGCATTTTGGGATCGATAACAGGAATTTTGGACTGGTTAGGTGCTGTTTGTAGATTGACAGGAGCGTTAGTAGGATGGGTTGTATTCGTAGTGTCAGGTTTGGCGGGAGTGGGAGATGTCTTCTTGTTACATATTTGAGAAAGATCTACTTGTTTACCATCCCGAGTTTGAATATAGCAGAGTAGATCGTTGGCACTGGCACTTGAGATAAATGCGGTTGCAACGACCGATATTGATGTCGTGACTAACCCTAATAATAGTAAGTATTGGTTTTGTTTGTTTATCATTGATGGCGATTGAGTTAACCTATGGAACGGGGACTGCGGTGTCGTTAGTTGCTCCTGTTTGTCTCAGTTTGAGAATAGCTGGCATAAACCGCTCTAGAGCTACTGCCGTACTAATCGGTCTACCATCAGTAGCCGTGGCGTAGCCGTTATTCAAAGCCATAGTCCGAAAGTCTGTTTCTGAGACCGCAGAGAACATCGATGAACCAGAGGTTCCTTGCATGATGTCACAGTCGTGTATGAGAATTTCTAGCTGTGGATCTTTACCCAAAATATTACAGCCAGCTTGCAAGGCTGGTAAGTACCCTTGATAAGCTTTCAAAGCTGGATCGGTGGGCCAATCAGTAGGATAACCGATGTAGTTTGTGGGCTGACCGACAACAGTGTCTCCTGCTTTGCTAATGTCGTTTGGATTCCACTCGACGTTACCATACCAACCCGTGGCATCTCCTAAATTTGTTGTGAACCGGATAATTGCCCAATCCCGTCTCCATTCTTCCATGCCTTTAGGAAAAGCTGTCAGTCCTGTCCAGTAAGCGTCAACATTTGCTGTAGCTAATTGAGTCGTTCCATAGCGCACGGCATAGGCTTTCGCCTGTACTGGTATCTTTCCTTGTTCGTCCCGTACGCAATGGCTATTTGTCAATCCAATATTACGACCCACAACGGTAAAAGTACAAAGTTTGTATTGCCCATTTGCCATCCGAGATTCTAGCTGCCCCACTGCTTTACGCGGCGCTACTGTCAACCATTCATACGCAGGCAAAACGCGGTCATCTTGCCCGATGATATATGCTTGCGAGGATTGGAGTGTAGTTGCGATCGCTCCCATACAACTACCGATCGATAAGAGAGTTGCAGTTAACCGACGGTTTTTCGTCAAAAACTTTAAGCAATTAAGATTTTTACTCATAACGAGTACCTTCATCCATAATCCTTAATTTGTGGATGAAAGCTAATACATAAGGTAGATGACATATTTCCTACCGTTTACTAGCTATTTACCCAATCTTCACAGTAGAGTTAAAGCTTTGGTAAGGCAACAACTTTTTATGTCAATTTAATGACTAAAACTCGGGTATAACCTGTAGGATGTGAATTTAAGGTATAGCAGAGAGGGCGATCGCGGTAAATATCTGAACACAAAATATTTACTAATATGCATTGCACCCGAAATCTTTTACATTGAGGAAGGAATACATACTTCACCTCTACGACTCCACCCAAGACAGTTGGCAACAGTCGAGCGGTGAAGCACAAGACGCAACGCAGAGGGAACACCCAATATGCATCTGAGTGAAATCACCCATCCTAATCAGTTGCACGGTTTGTCGATTCGTCAATTACAACAAATTGCTCGTCAAATTCGCGAAAAACACTTGCAAACGATCGCCGCTAGTGGCGGACACCTGGGACCAGGGCTAGGCGTGGTGGAATTGACCCTAGCGCTATATCAAACATTAGACCTCGATCGCGACAAGGTGATTTGGGATGTCGGGCATCAAGCCTACCCGCACAAGCTGATTACTGGTCGATACAGTGAGTTTCACACTCTCCGGCAGAAAGATGGAGTCGCTGGCTATCTCAAGCGCTGTGAGAGCAAATTCGACCATTTTGGCGCGGGTCACGCCTCTACGAGTATTTCTGCTGCACTGGGAATGGCACTGGCACGGGATCTCAAAGGGGATAAATTTAAGGTCGCAGCAATTATTGGTGATGGCGCGCTGACAGGTGGTATGGCACTCGAAGCAATTAACCACGCCGGACACTTGCCTAAGACAAATTTACTCGTGATATTGAACGATAACGAGATGTCAATTTCACCGAATGTCGGTGCAATCTCTCGTTACTTAAATAAAATGCGTCTTTCTGCGCCAGTACAGTTTCTTGCCGATAATTTAGAAGAACAAGTTAAACACATTCCCTTTGTTGGCGAATCTCTCACCCCCGAATTGCATCGGCTTAAGGGTGGCATGAAGCGGTTAGCCGTGTCAAAAGTTGGAGCAATTATCGAAGAACTCGGATTCACCTATCTCGGACCAGTAGACGGTCATAATCTGGCAGAATTGATTGCGACCTTCGAGCAAGCACATCACATCCAAGGACCAGTACTCGTCCACGTTGCGACAGTTAAAGGGAAAGGTTACGAGATTGCCGAAAAAGACCAAGTGGGATATCACGCCCAATCTCCCTTCGACTTGACAACGGGTAAAGCCATACCCTCCAGCAAGCCCAAACCCCCCGGCTACTCTAAAGTTTTTGCTCATACTTTGGTCAAACTAGCCGAAAATAACCCCAAAATTATCGGGATTACGGCAGCGATGGCAACTGGAACGGGACTGGATAAACTGGCGAGTAAGCTACCAAAACAATATGTCGATGTTGGGATTGCCGAACAACACGCCGTCACTCTAGGCGCTGGCTTAGCTTGTGAAGGAATGCGTCCCGTGGTGGCTATCTATTCGACTTTCTTGCAACGTGCCTACGATCAGATAGTTCACGATGTCTGCATCCAAAATTTGCCCGTCTTTTTCTGTATGGACAGGGCGGGAATTGTGGGGTCTGACGGACCGACGCATCAAGGTATGTACGATATTGCCTATCTGCGTTGCTTGCCCAACATGGTTTTGATGGCTCCCAAAGACGAAGCCGAGTTGCAGCAGATGGTCGTTACTGGGGTCAATTATACTGATGGACCGATCGCCATGCGCTATCCACGCGGTAACGGTTACGGCGTTCCCCTAATGGAGGAAGGTTGGGAATCCTTGCAAATTGGTAAAGGGGAAATCCTCAGACATGGGGACGATCTCTTACTGATTGGTTTTGGTGCGATGGTTCACCCTGCGATGCAAGTAGCAGAAATTTTGCGCGAACATGGGATTGAAGCAACAGTGATTAACGCTCGTTTTGCCAAACCCCTAGATACAGAACTAATTCTACCTCTAGCGCAGCAAATCGGGCGCGTCGTGACTTTAGAAGAAGGCTGTCTGATGGGTGGGTTTGGTTCTGCGGTAGCCGAAGCTTTACTCGATGCAAATGTTGTCGTTCCTGTCAAGCGAATTGGTATACCAGATACTTTGGTAGATCACGCCGAACCAAATGAATCGAAAGCCGATTTGGGTTTGACCAGTCCGCAAATTGCTGAAACCGTGCGTCAAGCTTTCTTCAGCCAGCAATTATCTCCTGTAGGTTCGTAATTTTTGATTTTGAGGTGGGCGATCGCCCACCTTTTTTATATTGGTAATTGGTCATTGGTAATTGGTAATTGGTCATTGGTCATTGGTAATTAGTCATTCATCATTCGTCATTTGTTATGAGTGAGTAGAGTAGATAGTGAGTAGTGATATATAAGAATTTATATCGATCTTCTCCTGGCTCCTAGCTTTTGACTTTTGACTTTTGACTTTTGACTTTTGACTTTTCTCTAGCCCCTAGCTCTCTATGATCTCCAGTCCTACCCACGTCTACCCCGTAATTTGGTACGAAGGCTCGGTTTTACTCATCGACCAAACGCACTTGCCAGCCGAGTATGCCTTTGTGGAAATTCATCGCTGTGAAGATATGGCACAGGCAATCAAAACGATGATTGTCCGAGGCGCACCAGCAATCGGTATCGCTGCTGCCTACGGTATGTACTTAGGGGCGCGGGAGATTGAAACCCAAGATCGAGAGCAGTTTTTGTCGCAGCTAGAGCAAGTGGCTCAGATGTTGCGAACAACCCGTCCGACAGCAGTAAATTTGTTTTGGGCGATCGCCCGCATGTTAAAAACTGCCTACGAAACGATCGGCACGGTTGAGGAAATTCGCCAAGTTTTGTTAACTACAGCACAGACAATTCAAGCCGAAGATTTACAAACTTGTCAGGCAATTGGCGATCGCGGTCTGGAACTCTTGCCAAAAACTCCTGCTCAACTCAATCTCTTAACTCATTGCAATGCTGGAGCCTTAGCAACCGCAGGTTATGGTACGGCTTTGGGTGTCGTGCGTTCTGCTTGGTCTTGTGGTAGGCTATCGCGCCTCTATGCCGATGAAACTCGCCCCCGTCTCCAGGGGGCAAAACTAACTGCTTGGGAATGCGTCCAGGAAGGGATACCCGTTACGGTAATTACAGATAGTATGGCTGCCCACTGTATGCAGCAAGGTATGATTCACGCCGTTGTGGTGGGCGCTGACCGCATTGCCGCTAATGGCGATACAGCAAATAAAATTGGCACGTACAGCTTAGCGCTAGTAGCTAAGGCACACGACGTTCCTTTTTATGTTGCCGCACCCGTAGCAACAATTGATTTTGCGATCGCAACTGGTCGAGAAATCCCAATTGAGGAACGCGATCCGGTTGAAGTCTATCAGATTGACGAGACTATCTTGACTCCAGCGGGCGTGGAATTTTACAACCCAGCTTTTGACGTAACTCCCGCTCATTTGATTACAGCAATTATTACCGAGCATGGGGCATTTTCTCCCAGTCAGTTGCAGCAAGAGTTACAGCATAAATATGTAGCATAGAGAAGAGAGCTGAGGGAGCAATTCAAAATTCACGCATTCAAAATTCCCTACACCCCATACCCTACACCCTACACCCGCTCGACACGCACCACGCACAACGCACCACCTTCTTGATGAACACTTCAAGCTCAGATCCCTGGATCGGTCGTTTTATTGGCGATTGCCGACGCTATTATCTAGAACAGCGCATCGGTGCGGGTGGTATGGGTAACGTTTATCTAGCTATGGATACGCGGCTGGGACAGGAGGTAGCGCTGAAATTACTGAGAGACACGCTCGCTGTCTCGATTTCATTGCATAAACGTTTTGAGCGCGAAGCAATGCTTTGTGCTGCCCTCAAAAGCGACCATATTGTCGATATTAGTGACTACGGCGTGACGGAAGAGGGATACCCTTTCTACGTGATGGAATACCTCGTTGGCGAAACCCTGGGGCAACTCCTTCGACGAGAGACACGATTGTCTGTAGAACGAACGATTGAAATTGCCTGTCAAGTCTGTGCGGGACTGCAACTCGCTCACCAAGGTGTTAGGATTCGGCGTGAGGGAGTTGTCACCACGAGCGATCCGATCCAAATCGTTCACCGTGACCTCAAACCCGATAATATTTTTCTGATTCCAACCGCTTTGGGAGAGTTGGTCAAAATTCTCGATTTCGGAATTGCTAAAATCCGCGATGAAGCACTAGAGTTAACTAACCTGACCAGTACGTTCTTGGGTACGTTCCGCTACGCTGCACCGGAACAGTTACAAATAGAGAAAAATATCGACGGACGGGCAGATATTTACAGCTTGGGGATGATTCTCTACGAGATGCTGAGCGGTTCCGATCCATTTGGCTTCGGAACTGAAGCCCGCAAAACGAGTGGCGTGTCATGGGGAATTGCCCACACTTCCCAAATGCCTCAATCATTGCGATCGCAACCTAAATGTGAAAACTTGTCGGTCGAGCTAGAAGCAATTGTCATGCGCTGTTTAAACAAGCAACCAGAGCAACGCTTTGGCTCAGTGGTGGAATTGAGTGCGGCACTACAATCCGTGCTACCAAATTCTTTGGGGCATACTGCTGGTTTTATCCATTCTCAACCCACCAAGCAGGCGATCGCCCCAAATTCGGCAAACTCAGCTACAGATGAGAGAAAGCCTACACCGCCGTCAGTAACTTCCCCCTCGTCCAATCGAACTCAGACTCCTCAAACGCGCATATTCGATCTGCACCAACATCAACCCAAGCAGTATACGCCGCCAGCTCATCGTACCGATGCCATAAACTCGAATCCAACCAACTCGAATTCAACCGACTCAAGACGATCGCCACAGTTAAGTCAAACTCAATTGCAAAACCCTCCTGTTGAGCAAGATAGCCGCGAAACACAAAGAACCAGAAGAAACTTATGGTTATTGTCTAGTGCGGGCTTTGTGTTAGGAGTAGCAGGAGTGGGACTTGTGGCTGGCATTTTCTATTTGTATTTTTTGCTACCTCTATACAAGCCTCCAACTCAATTCCCTTCAACGCCACCCGCATCACCACAACCGCTGGAACCGTGGTAAGTAAGCGATCGCGCCATAGCCCCTCAAAATACGCATACAAATAAAGTATAATAATTTACGAAAAATAATCAAAAAAATTCTTAAATTTGCTGCGAACAGGTAGAAAAAAGGTACCATTTTCTATGTAAGTTAAGAAAAATTGAATAAATTATTCGAGACATTTCACGAAAATTTAAGATGTCAGTTTGTATAGAGAGTGAGTAGTGTAAGGGAAGTCATAAGTCGTAAGTCGTAAGTCGTTCGGAATTAACCGCTCTTGCGCTCCCTGCTCCCTGACGACTAATAACTGATAACTGATAATTAAAAAAGTTCCTCATGAAATTTAAATTTCCAATCTTTGTTTTAGTAGCTAGCGTGACATGTGCCAGTGTCATAGGATTTCAGGATCGAGTAGGGGCGCAGAATACCAGTCGTAGTCAAGTATCTCCACAAAATACCTCCAATCAGGCAACTACTTTTGTTTGCGTCCGTTCTGGGAACGGCTTTGCTACGGTTGCAGCTAGGGGAAATCAACGCTCTGCACCAATGATTACCTGGCAAAGACAAGTCAGTGCAGAATATACGCCTCAAGAACGCTGTCAGCTAGTTTCCCAGAAGTTGACTAAAGCAGTTGCCGCGAATGGTGGGAGACTAAGTAATTTACTACTGACAACTGGAATCATTAAAAATGAGACAGTTATCTGTTATGTCAATTCTGGCGCTAGCTGCGATACAAGCAATACGCTATTTACCCTCTCTCCAGAAAATGCTAAGAACCCTGGTGCAGCTTTAGCAAATTTGCTGCGTTTCGGTCAGCGTGCCGACTATTCGGCAATTCGTGAGAGTGCTAGCGGTGAAGGTGAGACTGCACCTACTGGTGCTATTGATATGGAAGCAGCAGTAGAGGAGGCTTTTTCAGCTGGTTACGAATCAGCAGGTACAGGCGCAAGCGAAGCATCTCCCGTGCAGCAACCCAACGCTCCGACCAATGGTAGTCGTTGGTAAGAGGTGAGAGGTGAGAGGTGAGAGGTGAGAGGTGAGAGGTAAGGGGTAAATTGATTGTTAAAGTCTTGGTAAGTACACTGTTAACTGCGAGTTTAGTGTATATTTCTATACTAAAGAACTCCGAGCAAGCCTTAGCGCGATCGCAGTCTCAGCCGATGCTGGTGAGTCAGGTTACAAGTGCAGAACCCGCCGTAGCGATCGCAGTGCCAGTAGTTGCCAGACACGTGACCGTACGAATTTTTGCCGCTGCTGCTACAGGATCGGGCGCGATCGTGCGGCACAGAGGAGAAACGTACACCATATTGACCTGCGCTCACATTGTGGGTGAGGGTGAGGACGAGCGCTTCACGATTCTAACCGCAGACGGACAAAAGCACGTAGGCAAGCGGTTGCGATCGCCTGTATTGTCTGGATCGGATTTAGCCTTGGTAGAGTTTACCAGCAAAACAGCATATCAAGTCGTGGCGATCGCCGATACCAAAGCTGTAGCTGTCGGCGATTCCATCTATGCTGCTGGATTTCCTAATTGGCAATGGACGAGTGCGGATGCAGTCGAGGACACTCGAACTTGGGGTATTAAAGCCTTACGAGTGACGGATGGTGAAGTGGCAATGTTGCCAGAAAAATCTCTACAGGAAGGATATCAACTGGGTTATACCAACGAGATCGATCCAGGGATGAGTGGTGGACCAGTTTTAAACCGCAAAGGACAACTAATTGGAATCAACGGTCGCTTGAAATACCCGCCTCAAGGTATTAGTGCATTTACATTTACTGATGGCTCTGCACCATCCGAGCAAATGTACCAGCAAATGGAAGCATTGAGCTGGGCAATCCCCGCTAAGGCTTTTTGGCAAGCACTGAAGTAGAAGTCGTAAGTCGTAAGTCGTAAGTCGTAAGTCGTAAGTTATTTTCCCCCTGCTCCTCTGCTCCTCTGCACCTGAAGCCCCTCTGCCCCCCTGCTCTCTTTTCCCTGCTCCCTACTCCCTACTCCCTGCTCCCTGATAACTGATAACTAATTTATGAAAACAAACTTTACTTATCCTCTTTTGACCGGAACGGTAACTTTAGCAGTGTTAGTAACGAGCCATAATTTAGCGCTGGCTCTATCTCCTCAAGAAATTGTCAAAATTGGCAGTCCAATGACGGTGCAGGTCAATCCTCCGATGGGAGTTAAAGATGGCGGTTCTGGAGTGATTATTCAACGGCAGGGCAATACTTACACTGTCCTGACGTGCAATCATGTTGCTTTAATGCCTGCACCGCATACGATTCGTACTCATGACGGTCAGAGTTATGCAGTTGTGAGTACGGAAAAATTGCAAAAAAGCCCGAACGAACCCGATTTGGCATTGGTGACATTTAGTAGTGCGGCTGTATACCCCGTTGCCAAGCTAGCGCCGTCTAACGTGCCTGTAGGAGCAGAAATTTTTGTCATGGGCTTCCCTGCTTTAGATCGGAAATTTGGTGCAGACCGCGATTTTGTCTTTTCGCCTGGATTCGTGACCAGTCGCCCCAGCAGTGCGCCAGAAGGCTATACACTGCGTTATAACTCAGTGACAAAAGGTGGAATGAGCGGTGGTCCTGTCTTTGATATTGATGGTCGAGTCGTTGGGATTCACGGGTTGGGAGGTAGCGATCGCGTAGACGTGAAGCAGCAGGGGAGCGACGCGACGATGGCGGTGAATATGAAAACTGGCTTTAATGGGGCAATTCCGATTAATACGTTTTTGGCAATGCGATCGCAAATCCCTCAAGCTCCAGCAGTCGCAGTGGATACTGCCCCCAGTACGGATAAACCAGCTCAAAGGTTAGAAAATCCCAAATCTGCTTCAGACTTTTTTGCTAAAGGATCGGTAGAACGCGATCGAGGCGATCGATCGAGAGCAATTGCTAACTACACCCAAGCGATCGCCCGCAACCCCAACTACGCCGACGCTTACTATCAACGGGGAAACGCCCGTTACGACCAAGGAGACAAGCAGGGGGCGCTAGCAGACTACGACCAAGCGCTGAAATTTGACCCCAACTATGCCAATGCTTATTACCAAAGAGCAGTGATTCTTTATAATCGGGGCAACAAGCAGGGAGCCCTGTCAAATTTCGATCGCTACATCACTCTCGTTCCTAACGACGCTCAAGCCTATCACAGTCGCGGTGCGATTCGCCGCAGTATGGGAGACGGTCAGGGAACGTTTGACGATTTCGATCGCGTCGTCCGGCTCGAACCGGATAATTCTAGGGCATATTACAATCGTGCCTTGGCTCGGACGATGTTGCGAGACTCTAAAGGAGCGCTGGATGATTTTAGCCATGCTTTAAATCTCGATCCTAGTTGGACGACAGTGTACAACAACAGAGCAATTCTCCGCCGCCGCTTGGGAGATCGACAAGGGGCAGTTGATGATTTTAGTAAAGTCATTAGCATAGAGCCGAAAAATGCCGAAGCTCATTACAACCGAGGCCTCGTGCGGCGCGATTTAGGCGATCGCCAAGGTGCGATCGAGGACTTACAGCTGGCTGCTAATATATTCCAACAAAAAAACGACAGTACGAATTATCAAAAAGCATTGGAGAAAATTGAGAGCATTCAAGCAATGCCCGTAATTCCCGCAGTACCCGCACCTGTAGTAACTCCAACAACAACTTCACCATCAGATAATTCCACCAATCTCAATCAACCAACTAACTCTCAACCAACCAACTCTCAACCAATTAACTCTAGCGATTCAGGTAATATTCCCGAATCTGCCGCACCAACGCAACCCGAAAATAACTCAACTTGGTAGTGGTTAAGTTGTAAGTCAGAATTAACCGACGACTTTGTACAGACGTTACATGTTTTGTAGAGACGTTACATGTAACGTCTCTACACTGACTGATAACTGACAACTGATGCGTTAGGTAGCTCAAAATGATGAGAAAATACTTAAACAACTCATCATAGAAATTTACAGATCGTCATTATGGCTCAGATTCAGTTTTCTAAAGGTGTTACCGAAAAAACAGTCCCAGATGTACGCTTGACGCGATCGCGAGATGGCAGTAATGGTACGGCAACTTTTTATTTTCAAAACCCCCAAATTTTGAGCGAGGGTAGCAATGAAGAAGTGACGGGGATGTACTTGATTGATGAAGAAGGGGAACTCGTGACCCGCGAAGTCAAGGGAAAATTTATCAACGGCAAACCAGAAGCCATTGAAGCGATCTACCTGATGAAATCGACCGAAGAGTGGGATCGGTTTATGCGGTTTATGGAAAGATACGCCAACGAACACGGCTTGGGATTCAACAAATCATAGTTTTTTAGGAATCTGTGACACATCAGCCTCACCCTGACATACCAGGAT
This sequence comes from Chroococcidiopsis sp., assembly GCF_051657925.1. Taxonomy (NCBI): domain Bacteria; kingdom Bacillati; phylum Cyanobacteriota; class Cyanophyceae; order Chroococcidiopsidales; family Chroococcidiopsidaceae; genus Chroococcidiopsis; species Chroococcidiopsis sp. The sequence continues at coordinate 14,219 of NZ_JBOFLP010000365.1, read as the reverse complement.
TGACAGTCGGTTGTGCTGTTATCACCGTCAGCGATACCCGTTCCCCAGAAACAGATAAAAGCGGTCGTCGAATCGAGCAATTGCTCGTAGCAGCGCGTCATACTGTGGGATTTTATGCGATTGTTAAAGACGAACCAGAGCAAATTCGATCGCAGATAGAATCGTTCAGCCAGCGTGCAGATTTAGATGTGGCAATTTTTAACGGGGGTACGGGTATCGCCCCCAGAGATACAACCTACGACGCGATCGCCTCTTTACTAGAAAAAACTTTACCAGGGTTTGGCGAATTATTTCGGTATCTGAGCTATCAAGACATTGGTTCCCGCGCCATGGCTTCGCGGGCGATCGCGGGTGTATATCAGGATAAACTAATTTTTTCGCTTCCAGGTTCTACTAACGCCGTACAACTGGCAATGGAAAAGCTAATTTTGCCAGAGTTGACTCATTTAGTCAGACAGTTACAAAAGTAGTTGGCGATTGTTGGTAGATGCGCAGATATCTAGCAAAAGATATAAGTAGAAACATAAAATTTTGTCTCTCCACCATTCAAAAGAACTGACAAGTCAATCTAAATATTTCTCATAGTAATCTTTTCTCAACTTGCATAAACTGCTAGGCATAGTGTAGCGGTTGTTGCATTTTTATCGATGGAATTAAGCTTGCAATTTGACTACAATCGAGCAAATTGTCGAGCTTGCTATGCTCTCTTTTCCACAGTCTTCTAGCTTAAAGTGCCAAAACTAGAAGCAAAAAGGTAATCCTTGAGTCCTTAAGTACACATGAATTGCTAACTAAAAAACATTTTTAGCAAAAAGTTGTGCTTGAACTCTAGACAATTTCAGCCATAGAAGTAAGAGGATTTGTGTTGAATGGCAACGTCTGAAAACGACAATAACGGTGGCAACACCACCAATAGTGAAGATACACCTTTTGCTGTTGGATCGAATATTACATTGCAACTTCCTGCTGATAGCAACCCACCAAGTGATAGTAGCGAACCCTTTGCTGTAGGTACGAATATGACAATACAATTCACAGATGATAGCGGTCAACCACAAGGCGAACAGTTAAGCTCGGACAACATTGTAGGAACAAACTCAGCTCCTTGGGGTGACACGCCAGAAGGAAGCGATTCTCTGACTGGTGATAGCGGCGCTAACCAATCGCCTACTGGCGATTCCGGTAGCTATACATGGGATTTTAGTGAGGTATCTGGCGGGGAGTCAAACCCTGGCAGTGATGCTAGTGATGGTAGTAATGGCAGTGGTGACAGCACTGGGATGAGCGATAGCACTGATATGAATAGCCTCTTTCGACAATCGCCTTGGGGTTCGTTGCAAGAAGTTGGCATCGACAGCTTTGAAGATGTATTTGGTAATGTTGGCGCTAGCGGTGGCGAAAACCCCTTCGGCGGCGGTGCTGGCGGCGGCGAAAATCCCTTCGGCGGCGGTGCTGGCGGCGGTGAAAACCCCTTCGGCGGCGGTGCTGGCGGTGGTGAAAATCCCTTCGGTGGCGGGAGCAATCCTTTCGGCGGTGGTGCTGGCGGCGGATTCATGTAGTTCTGTAGCGCGATCGCTTTTTAGCAGTTACTAGTCACTAGTGACTGCTAAAAAGCGATCTGCTTTCAGTTGGGAGCGAATAAGCTCCCTGCTCCCTGCTCCCTGCTCCCTGATAACTGTTTCAAGCCAGCCAAATGGATACCAAAGCCAAAAAAGCATTAATTGCATAGAATACGGCAACCACTTGTAATTCCGACCACCCGGACAATTCTAAATGGTGGTGGAAGGGAGCCATTTTAAACAGACGCTTGCCTTTACCATCGGTTCCTTTGGTGGCTTTGTAATAACTAACTTGTGCGATCACTGATAAAGATTCGACAAAAAAGATCCCACTGAGGATAAATAGCGCCCAGAGGGTGTTACTCATGAGAGCGACTCCTGCTAACGCGCCTCCTAGTGCTAAAGAACCCGTATCTCCCATAAAGACGCGAGCGGGATTGCGGTTATGTACTAAAAAGCCGATACAGCTACCGCTCAAACAAGCACAGAAAATTGCCAAACTGGGGAAATTAGGCGCGACGATCGCTCCCAATCCTAAAAGCGCGATCGCTACCGTTCCTCCCGCCAAACCATCCACACCGTCGGTTAAATTAGTGGCATTGCTTTCGGCAGTCAAGACAAACACTGCTAACGCCCAGAATAGCAAACCCAAGGGCAGAGCAAACCCAAAAGGTAACGCGATCGTCGTCAGATCTCCCGATCGACTCCACAGCCACAGGCAATATAGGCAACCGAAACCAACTTGCAGAGCCAATTTCAGACGTGGGGAAATACCTTTATTAGACTGGCGACGCAAAATTTGCCAATCATCCAACCAGCCAATAAACCCGTAACCGACCGTAATTCCAGCGATCGCCAATACAGGGGCAAGGTGATGAATTTCCAGCACCAGCGCCGATAAGATGATGCTAGCAATGACCGCTACAGGTACGAAAAATATGCCACCCATCGTCGGCGTACCTGCTTTTTTTAAGTGTGCTTGGGGACCGTCTTCGCGAATGACTTGTCCGGCTTTTAACTGCTGAAGGATCGGGACTATCCAAAAACCAACTGTGGCAGCGATCGCAGCGCAGAATAAGAAAGGAAAAGTTAGCGATCGCCCTTGCCAGGGTAGGCGCTGCGCTGTTAAATCGAGAGTCAGCGAGGCGGTAGCGAGTGCAAGGCTTAGGACGATAAGCAATCTCGTACCAGAGAGATGGAAAGACCAGAAAGAAGATGATTTCGCGTCCACAACAAAGTTGCCTTTTGACTAGATACGTGTTGAGGACATTATCGGAACTGAATCGAAAGTGCTGCCTTGAAAGTATTTAAATGTAATATTCTTGGAAGAGTCATTGGTCATTCGTCATTTTGAGTTGTTGATGACCAATGACAGATGACAAATGACCTCAGCTACGCATCATCAGCTTCATCAATATCTCCTAAGTCATCGTCATCATCGTAGAAATCGCCAACATCATCACTTTCAAGCAAGTCGAGAGAAGAGTCACCGTCTTCCACTTCGGTTAGCAAATCTGGTTCCTGAACGCCATCGCGGGGGATCAACCGACCGTTAGATTGCAACCAGTCAATTAGTGACGATTCTTGTTTTAAAGGAATGACGCGAGCTGGCTGTTCCCGTGGTTCTTCTCTAAGCGGAGAGTTGTGCATATTTAAGCTTTGTCTAGACAAGGAGATGCAATTATACATCTAAAGTTTATCATTTGGTAGTTGGTAGTTGGTAGTTGGTAGTTGTAAGTGACAAGCGATCCGACAAAAAAAATTATTTCATCATAGATAGCAAAAACTACATGGCTTCGTATGATGAGATTATACGGAAAGAAGTCAGAAGTCAGAATTAACTCCCGACTCCCGACTCCCGATAAAGAGGAGATAAAAATGTTAGGAAAAGAAACACTTTTGGAAAAGATTGCTGGTAAAAATCGCGGATTGTTATCAACAGAAGTAGATAAACAAGCTGTCCTCGCCGCGATCGCTCAGTTAGAAGATCGCAATCCTACACCTCGTCCGGTAGAAGCTAGCGAACTTTTGAATGGAGACTGGCGCTTGCTCTATACGACAAGTAAGGGATTGTTAAATATCGACCAATTCCCATTACTCAAACTCGGTCAGATTTATCAATGCGTTCGCGTTCAAACTCAAAGTATTTACAATATTGCCGAAGTTTACGGCTTGCCTTTTCTTGAAGGGGTAATTAGCGTTACAGCTAAATTTACTCCTGTCTCAGAACGGCGCGTTGAAGTCAAATTTGAGCGATCGATTATTGGTTTACAACGCTTGTTTAACTATCAATCTCCCGCTAGTTTTATTCAAGAAATAGAAGCGGGAAAAAAGTTCGCGGCTTTGGATACTAAGATTAACAGTAACAGACAACAAGGCTGGGTAGATATTACCTACCTCGATAGCGATTTACGCATCGGACGGGGTAATGAAGGTAGTATCTTCGTATTGACTAAAGTTTAGTTTGTTGAGAACACAGTCATTATTTCAATCTGGCAATTCACCAAAACGTTCTCGATAGCGTGCCAACATAGACTCTAACTGTGTCGCCTGTTGCTGTGCTGTTTGTGCCTGTTGCTGTGCTGCTTGCGCTTGTTGCTGCGCCAACTCTCTTTGCTGCTGTTCTGCGGCGGCGGCTTCTTGCGGAGTCGGTATTAATTGACCATCAGGAGTAAAAAACCGTAACTTTTCTTCATAAATTCCCAAGTACAACTCTAGCTGCTGACTCCACAACCAACCTTGAGGATTTGGCTGTAGTTCTTGGTATTGACCCCCAACCAATTGAAAGCCTTTAAATTCTAAACTTTTTGGGTCAAACCAAAAATACTCTGGAGTGCGAAAGGTATCTTGGTAAATTTGTTTTTTTAAACCCCTGTCAATTTTGGCAGTTGTATCAGAGAGGATTTCTACGATGACATTCGGATATTTGCCATCCTCTTGCCAAACAACCCAGCTTTTGCGTGGTTTACGTTCAGTACCTAGCACGACAAAGAAATCGGGGCCCCGAAATTGTTCTGATTTGAGTTGGCGAGGACTGTAATATATGGTGAGATTGCCGAAAGCATAGAAATCTTGACGGTCTTTCCACCACAATTCCAAGCATTCAATTAGGAGTAGCAGTTGGCGTAAATACAGTTCGCTTTCCAAAGGCGGTTCGTCACTCCATAAGTCCCCAGGAGGAAAAATAACATCTTCTGGTTCAAATTCTGAAGTTTCTAAGCCTTTTGCCAGGGGCATCGCATTTAAACCTGGGAATGTAGACCGATATATTATAGTTTAGTAGTTTATTGCAAGAAAGTAGGAGGCAGGAGGCAGAAGTAATAAACTCCCTACACCATACACCCCGCACCCTATTAATTGGTCACTGATAACTGGTCACTGATTATTAAAATTTGCCGTGTAAAGCTTCGCACCTTGGAAATTCGCACCAGTTACAACAGCACCATCAAAAACAGTGCTTGCTAATTGTGCTTGTTGAAAATTAGCACCTTTTAAATTTGCATCAATCAAACTTGTATCGCTAGCCAAAACTTTCTGCAAATTGGCTTTCTGCAAATTAGCACCCTCTAAATCTGCACCTTCCAAGTTCGCATTTGTTAGGTTAGCACCTGATAAATTTGCATTTCGTAAATCCGCACCAATTAAATGAGCGCCACTCAAATTTGCCCCAGAAAGATCGCAACTCGGGCATTCTCCAGTTGCCAGTAATTGTCTGACATGGGCTGGGTTTTCTGCCCGTACAGGAGTCGCAATCGAAAGAACAGCGATCGCAACCGTAGTAGAGAGCATTGCTAGTTTCATCTTGCTTAACCTCAATTCACGGATGCAGCTATCTAGTAGCTTGTTACTAGGATCGCTCAATCAATATGCTATTTCCATCAGGCAATAGGCGGAACTGGATAGCAATTATACTCAACCTTAGAGAGAAAATATCAAGGCTTACTGCAAAAAACATGTAATTTGTCAATAGCCTTGCACCTAATTTTTTGTCAACATTCCCAGATTGGGAACGCGCACGTTGCTCGTGATTTCCAGAGGGCGATCGCTAATCGCGCGGCTAGGTTGAGGTACGACTGCTGCTAAATATTTTTGTACTAGCTCACCCAACACAGCAACCCCGCGATCGATGTCTGCAAGGGAATTAGAAAAATTTAAGCGCAGGGCTGGATAACCTTGATGATTGGGAAAAAATACCGTTCCAGAGGCGACGAGAATCTTACGAGATAATGCTTCTCGACAAATCGCTTGTACGGATATACCTTCTGGCAAATGTACCCAAAGAAATAGCCCTCCCTGGGGAATAGTCCAACTGGCTTGGGCAGGAAAATAACGCTCTAAAGCCTGAAGCATGGCGTTACGGCTGTGAAGATGGTTTGTCCGCAAGCGGTTGAGATAGCGACGATAATGTCCGCCAGCCAAAAACTCGCTGACAATTGCTTGCGAAACTGTAGATGAGTGCAAATCTTGCAGAATTTTCTGTTCTAAAATTGGTTGATAATGCTTGCCCGTCACAACCGTGTAACCAACTCGCAAACCAGGCATTAAAGTTTTAGAAAACGTACTGATATAGGTGACAATATCGCTGCGATCTAAAGCTTTAATTGGAGCTGCAACAGGCTCGAATTCAAAATTTAGGGCTTCATAAGCATTATCTTCCAAAATGGGACATTCGTATTGTTGAGCCAGTGCTAACAATTTTTGGCGATGTTTTTGGGAAGTCGTAATCCCTGTCGGATTGTGTAAAGTACTAATTGTATAAATTAATTTAGGGCGATGACTGCAAAGATATTGTTCCAATAACTCCAAATTCATACCTTCTGCTGTCATAGGAATACCAATAACTTTAACGCCCAAATTTGCTAGTATTCCCAAAGCTCCATGATAGGTAGGCGTTTCAACAATTACCCAATCTCCAGGCTGAAGATAGTAACGCATTGCCAGCGATAAGCCTTGTTCCGAACCATTGGTCACGATAATTTCTTCAGGAGAAACTTCTAGACCTTGGTTTAATAGCATCTGAGCTATTTGTTGACGCAAAACAAGTTGTCCTTGTGGTAAATCGTAGCGAAATAAGGTATCAGTAGAATTGGCGATCGCTCGTTTAGCAATGCGCTGAAAATTATCTAACGCTTGAATCAGAGGAAATCCAGAACTGAAATTAACAATTTCTTTTTGTTGTTGAGCCTGCAAAGTCGCCATTATTTGCTCGCAAAAAGTTTCTCCCGTTTCAGAAATTGTTACTTTTTGAGTGGGAGCAAAATGCGATTGATGCTGTGGCGAGGATAAAGCACTGCTGACAAAATATCCCGCACCTGGACGAGATTGAATTAAACCGTCAGCTTCTAATACACCATAAGCCTCAACAATCGTTAATTTATTCACACCAATACTTGCTGCTAAATTCCGAATTGAAGGCAATTTTTCTCCAGGAGCGAGTTTACCAGATTGAATCAAACGACTCAAATAGCCGCGAATTTGTAGATAAAGCGGTTGGGGAGAGTGGCGATTTAAAATAATTTTCATAATAAATTGGTAATTGGTAATTGGTAATTGGTAGTTGCGTGGTGCGTGGTGCGTGGTGTGGTAATCGGTAACCAATCGCTGATAACTGATAACTGATAACTGATAATCGCACTATAAAAGATTTTTCCAAGCTGCACACGGTACAGTTCGCTGGATTTGAACTAGGACAGTTGAGAATTGCGATCGCTGTACTGGTATGTAAACTACTTTTTTTAATCGAATGGTGAAGTTTAGTCCATCACCTTCAATACATCTCTTGGCAAGAGCTTATCTTTAAACCAAACAATCCTAGCTGGCACATCATTCATTTTGACACCTGCTTTTTCTAAATTCAATCGCTCGGAAATTGCCAAAATCAAATTATCCGATTGAGCGCGACGAACTTGAGAAAATTTCTTTTGCAAATATTCCGGTCGCCAGTAACCGACAATTTCTAACAAAAACACTCGTCCGTCAGGATGTACCAAGCGAAAATCGGGAATCATGACGCTACCAGGAATTGGAATTAGATCGACTTCTCGCTCTAGTACCCATTCGGTTTTTGTGGCATTCCAACGCTCGACAAAAGCCGCTTCTAGCATACTGTCATAAGGCTTACCTGGCGGATAATGAGAGACTAAACCGCACTCAGAATTTAGCGTAAATCGTCCTGTTTTCCAGTTATTAGTGTAGAAATCGCGGGTTTGTAAAATTGCGCTCAAACTCCATTTAGTAACGTGAAGTAAAGCTGGAATAAGTTTGGCGATCGCCAGCCCATATCTCGTACTAGGATTAAACAAACTCGCCGGACCATCAACCGTAATTGTAAATCCGTGGTCGGCATCTCCTTCGATGTATGCCATCAATTGAAATAATTTGAGATAGCGAAATAACAGCTTGTATTCTCCTGGAACGTTGCGATGAGCGTTGAGAGTTAAGTGGCTGGCGCGATAAAATACCCCTTGGACTTGAGATAAATTGTAGCGATGCAGTAGTGCTTCTGGCGTTGGCAGCTCGAACCGTGTCATGATGCGATTTTCTGCTAAGTCTGCATACAAACCCGTGCGAATTTGTTCGGGGAAGACTTCTTTGTCTAATTCGCGGCTGAGTTGTAATGCTAACTGTTCCAATACTTGGTGGCTCTGCTGGGGACTGGGAGGTGATTGTGCTGCAAGGGCGAAGACTCGTTCGCGCAGCATTGGTGGTTCTAAGGGGCTGACAATTTCAAATTCACAGAAGCCACTGCGCAGGAGATATGCTAAGCCGCGTTTGAGGCGATAATCGGGACTATCTCCTTCCAGTTCTTGTAGTTGTCGGTCGAGTTGTGCTTGGATGTTACCGAGATTTTCTTGGAAAGTGGTAATAATATCAGTAGCGATTTCTAGGTTGTATTTGTCTATTTTGAGTCGCTTGGGGGTGATTTCTTCCCCGTTTTGGCGGTGCATGAGTAAGTCGGTTGGAAGCATTATCAGTTATCAGTTATCAGTGTAGAGACGTTACATGTAACGTCTGTACAAAATTATCAGTCATCAGTTGTCGTAGGGGCGGGTTTAGCAAGCATATTCATGACTATGACAAGAAATCTGCACTCAAAACCCGCCCTTACCGAATGTTGGTGCAGTAAGTTGCTAGATTAATGTCACGCAAAGACGAGCCAGTGCGTTGCGGAGGACAGTTGCGTGCGGGGGTGTCCCCCGTTGTAGCACGTCGCGTCAAACTGTCCGGTGAGATTCCCTCCGTTGTAGCAACTGGCGTGCAAAGGCGCAAAGGGACAAAGTTATTCTTCGGTTTCTGGGCAGTTATTATCGTCCCATTTTCCTGAAGATTCGGCGGCGCGTTGGCTGGTGCGATCGCCACTTCCATAGGTAATCTGTTTGGTAGGTACGATCTCTAACTGTCGTATTTTTTCCTCCCCAGCTCCCTTAGCTCCCTCAGCTTTCTCAGCTCTCTTCTTCTCCCCTCGCCTTCTTACAGAAGTTCTTTCTTCGCTGGTGTCTTCGGCTACGACTTCATACATCAGGGCAAATTTGTCTTTGTCTTTGCCTTTACGTAGAATTCGCCCCAAGCGTTGAATGTATTCCCGTGCCGAGCCTGTACCGGATAGGATAATGGCAATTCTGGCGGCTGGTACGTCTACACCTTCGTTGAGGACGTGGGAGGCGATGAGGGTTTTGTATTCCCCTTCCCGAAATTTAGTTAAAACTTCGTGGCGTTCTTTGACGGGGGTTTGGTGGGTGATGGCGGGAATGAGAAATTCTTGCGAAATGCGGTAGACTGTGGCGTTGTCAGCGGTGAAAATTAGCGTTCGTTCTGGATAGTGTTCTGCTAACAAGTCGGCGAGAATTCTGATTTTGCCATCTGTACCTAAAGCAATTTCTTTAGCTTGGCGGTGTGCTAGCATCGCTCTGCGTCCGGCGGCGGATCTGGCGCTGGCTTGGACGAATAATTGCCATCCTTTGAGGCTACCAAGAGAGATTTTAGCTTCGCGGAGGAAGTCGTTACGGGTTTGAATCAGTTGGTTGTAGCGATCGCGTTCGTGTTGTGATAGTTTAACTTTAATCTGCACGACTTCGTGTTCTGCCAGCGCTTTACCTGCTAAATCAGCAGCTGTTTTGCGATAGATTTCTTGTCCGATGAGCAGATTTAAGTCTGAATGTTTGCCATCGGTGCGTTCTGGAGTTGCAGTCAGTCCGAGACGATAAGGTGCGATCGCGTATTCGGCAATGACGCGATTAAAATCTGTGGGTAGGTGATGGCATTCATCAAAGATCAATAGCGCGTAACGGTTGCCTAATGCTTCAGCATGGATTGCCGCACTATCGTATGTCGATACTAATATGGGCGTGCGATCGCGGGAGCCACCCCCCAATAATCCCACTTCAACATCGGGAAATGCAGCTGTTAGGTGGGCGTACCACTGGTGCATCAAATCCAAAGTTGGCACGACAATCAACGTGCTGCGGGGAGTGGCTTGCATCGCTAACTGCGCTAAATAAGTTTTCCCCGCCGCTGTTGGTAACACCACTACCCCTCTACGTCCGGCTAGTTTCCAGGCTGCCAATGCCTCGCTTTGATGCGGATATGGCTCCATTTCCATGCTAGGAGATAGTTCTAGCGGTTCAAAGGCTTTAGCTTCGTCGCTAAAGTAACTTCCTTCTGCTTGTAGTGCTTCTACAACTTGGCGATATTGAATGGCAGGAATGCGAAATTTTTCTACCCTGTCATCCCACGTCGCATAGTCTACCCACGATTTACCTCTGGGTGGTGGATGCAAAATTAACGTACCGCGATCGAAGGATAAAGTAGGAGTACGACGCATGGAGGAAGTCGGCAGTCGGCAGTCGGAAGCCAGGAGTAACTAGAGACTGTTAACTAGCCATTAATTTTTGTTCACTCTACTCACTCTATAAAGAGATTGGAACGGCTGGCAATAATCAGTTATCAGTTATCAGTGAAGATTGGTAATTGGTAGTTGGTAGTTGGTAATTGGTAAAAGAGTGGTGCGTGTTGCGTGATGAAAGGGTGTAGGGTGTAGGTGTAGGGCAATTTTGAATGCGTGAATTTTGAATTTGTAGTTGCTCCCTCAGCTCCCTCAGCTCTCTTCCCCGACTCCCGACTGATAATTGCGGCAGGTACTTACGTAAATCTACGCCAGTGTGGTTCACACTTCGCAAAATATGAATCATAATATACAAACTTGAGTTAATTAGCATCTCACTTGTTTAGATAGCAGTCGTTGCAAGGTAGGGAAGTTATGCTAGGGCAAGCTTGGAGAAAATTACTTTGGCTGACGCTAGTTTCGCTCTGTATCAGCATAGCCGTGCCAATTTTTGCCCAAAACTCTCCTGTAAGAGCTTATCAACCTAATTACTGGCAGCCAGTATCGCGGGTGAATCCTGGTGGTCCTGTCAATATAATGTTAGTTAATCGCACCAAATCACCCTTGAAATATAATTTTCTCGACGAGCGCGGCGAGAAAGATTTACCAGTCGGGGACAGCGTTCAAGAAAAAATTTCTTTCCTCCCCATCGATATTGCTATTTACGATCCCGCGCCTCAAACCCCTACTAGCAAGACTAGCGGATTGAAGTATAAAACTACTGTTGATAAACAAAACAATGATGTGACAGTCCAAGTTTTATCTAGAGAAGATAGCAGAATGAGTGTAGTGAGAATTGCTAAGACTGGATCGATTTACATTTTTTAGCCAAGTATAACTATGCCGCGACATAATCCCTACAACTTGCAGATGGAAATTACCCGCTTGTTCGAGCAGGGACAATCGTTTTTTGCCACAATTAAAGTGCAAGATTGGTTAAAACAGCGTAACGAAAATCCTGCTGACTACGACATTCTTTTCCATCAAAAACCAGCTCCACCAGGCTCCAAAGCCGTCATTGCAGTTGAAATTGAACTACGGCGTAAAGACGGACAATCAGTCGATCCTTGGTTGCAAGAACAAGCAAATTTACATGCATAATATAGGGAGCAGGGAGCAGGGAGCAGGGAGCAGGGAGCAGGGAGCAGGGAGCAGGGGAGCAACAACCACCCATTACCCATTACCAACTACCAACTACCATCACCTCACTTTCCCAGCCAATTCACTCACAACCGCAGCTAATTTAGCGGGATTGACTGGCTTAGAAATGTGGCGTTGAAAACCTGCGTCTATAGCCCGATCGCGGTCTTCTGCTCTCGCATAGGCTGTAAGCGCGATCGCGGGAATTTGTCCGCCTTGTTCTGGTGGTAGTTGTCGCAAGCAATGAATCAAAGCATATCCATCCTCTTCTGGCATTCCAATATCGCTGACGAGGACGTGCGGCTGAAATTGAGCGATCGCCTCAATCGTATCTCGGGCAGTTTCACAAATCACGACTTTAGCTCCATACTGTGTCAAAACTGTATTGAGTAAGTCTCTGGCATCGGCTTCATCATCGACGACGACAATCCGTAAACCTTCTAGGGATGGAGGCGCGATCGCAGTTTCTTCTTTTTGGCTCTGAGGTTGCTCTGGCTCATCCAGATTGTAGTCTACGGCGCGAATTGGCAGAGCCACGGTAAATGTAGCCCCTTTACCCAATCCCGCACTTTCAGCTCCCACCGTACCACCATGCAGTTCTACCAAATGACGCACGATCGATAAACCCAGTCCTAAACCACCATACTCTCTGGTCGTAGTGCTGTCTGCTTGCAAGAAGCGATCGAAGACGTGGGGTAAAAACTCGGGACTAATACCTTGTCCGTTATCAGCGACTTGTACTTGTACTTGAGAATCAAACTGAAATAAACGCACTTCAATTCGTCCGTCTCTGGGAGTAAATTTAACGGCATTAGCAAGCAAATTCCAGAATACTTGCTGCAAGCGGTTGGCATCTCCCATGACTGGTTCAATGCTAGAATCTAATTTCGATTCAATCTGAATGTTTTTGGCTGTTGCTGCGGGTAAGACGGTTTCAATCGCAGCAACGATAACTGGTGCAATGTCTATCCTGCAAATCTCTAAATGCAGCTTTCCCGTAACGATTCGCGACATATCTAAAATATCTTCGATCAACTGCGCCAGAGATTTTGTGTTGCGATCAATTGTCTCTAAAGCGCGTGCTGTCGTCTCTTCATTAAACTTGCGGGTACGAAGTAACTGCGTCCACCCCAGCATTGCATTTAAAGGCGTGCGTAATTCGTGAGATAGAGTAGCCAAAAACTCGTCCTTGATTCGATTGGCTGTTTCTGCTTCTTCGCGAGCTACCTTTTCCCGTTGTAACAGTCGTTCTCGTTCTACTTCTGCTTGCTTGCGTTCCGTAATGTCCGTATGAACGCCGATCCATTCCCGCACGCTACCATCTGTTTCTAAAACTGGCACGCCACGGGCATTCATATACCTATACTCGCCGTCATAGCGCCGCACCCGATGCTCCATCTCGTACACGCTGCGATGAGTCAGAGCTTTTAACCATGCTTGCGCAGTGCGATCGCGATCTTCTGGATGAATGGCGGCAATCCATCCCCATCCTTGATACTCTTCAAACTTTTGTCCGGTAAAAGCACTCCATCCAGGTAGTTCGGTAACGACTTCCCCCTCTGCTGTAGTATCCCAAATAATGTTGGCTGTCGCTTCTACTAGAGAACGATAGCGTTCTTCACTCCAACGTAAGGCTTTTTGTGCGGCTTTGCGATCGCTCAAATCTAGAATAAAGCCGATAATTTCTGGTTGAGGCGTATTTGTATCTGCTAACAATGCGCCACCAATTAGAATTGGGACTCGCGTACCATCTTTACGGATATATTGTTTCTCAAATGGAGCTGCAATTCCGTGTTTTTTCAGTTCTTCAGCTGCCTGAAGATCTAAAGGAAGAAACTCCGCAGGAGTTAAACTATCCCAATGCAATCTTCCTGCCAGCAAATCTTCTCGCTCGTAACCTATGAGTTGGAGAAAATAGTCGTTTGCGTAATGAATTTTCCCCTGAAAGCCCCCAAAGGCAACGCCAAAAATATTTGACTCTACCAAACGTCGAAACCGCTTTTCACTTTCTGTAAGAGCTGCTGCCGATCGCTCGGCGGCTTTGCGCGACGAAGAGAGCGAGTGCGTCATGGCAAATAGAATCATACTCATCGCCACTCCGGTAAAGGCGACGAAAGGTGCGAGATTGATTTCTGAAGCCAGTTCTAATTCAGGGCGAGAGGTAAAAACTAAACTCCAAGTACGTCCGCCAAGATCGATCGTTTTGTTAGTCTGAAATTGCGGCTGATAGCGGTTATTTAGCGTATGAGATCTGGATGAGTGTAGCAAATTTGCTGAGCTGACGTTGTTACTATCGTAAATTTCAAAATTCACCAGGCGGTCTTCATCGCCAAAAATACCATTAATCAGATCGTCAGCCCGAAAAGGACTGTAAATAAAACCCATTAACTCTGTTTGCCTTTGCGTTTTTGTGGCAGGAATATTACCACCACGGTAAACCGGAACATAGATTAGAAAACCCGCTTGCTTGTGTTTGTCAATTTCTTGAACTAAAGTGACTTTACCTGAAGCAGCGGGAATACCAGTATCGCGGGCGCGTTCCATCGCAGCGCGGCGCACTGGCTCGGAGAACATATCGTAACCAACTGCAACTCGGTTGCGACGATCTTGTGGTTCTAGATAAATAATGGCATGATATT